>JAFQPC010000156.1 GCA_017411935.1 Clostridia bacterium
CCCGCTCGGAAAGTCTGTATGAGCTACCGATGATCAGACAAATTTCTCCGTGCGTTTGCGAGACTTCTTCGATCTTCTCTGCAAGCTCCTCCGAAGAAAGCTGTTTTCCCTCGACGCACATCGCAATTGCATAGGCTCTCGGTGGGATCTGCGCGAGAATCTTTTCGGCTTCTTTGTCGAGCGCTGCGCGGATCTCCGCCTCCGACGGACGCTCCGAAAGCTTTTCTTCTTTCAGCTGAACCTCTTCGAATCGACAGAGCGCACCAAGTCGTTTCTGATATTCCGCCGAAGCGCTTCTCCAATATTCTTCTTTGAGCGTTCCTACGGTAATAAGTTTCACTCCGATCATATTGCCCCCTCCTCTCGGCTCAAAAGCTTCGTCGGGCAATCGGGTGCGGCAACGCACACGCAAACGCCGTCATCTCCGACAGCACACATTGCTTCGTTGAGTGCTAGGCTCGGCTCGTTATTTTCCTCGCTCAGGTGGGCAAGCAAGATCGATCTTGCGCCCTCCTCAGCAAGCTCGGCGCAAAATGCCGCGCTGTCGGCATTGGAAAGGTGACCGTAGCGCGAACGAATGCGCTTTTTGAGATCATACGGATATGAGCCCCTCATCAGCATTTCTACGTCGTGATTCGATTCGAGCACCACGGCTTCACAACCCAGAAGTCCGCCTCTTACCTCGTCCGAAACGTATCCGAGGTCGGTCGCAACGCCAAGAGCGTGCACGCCGTTCTCGTCTTCAAATTCGATACGGTATCCAACACTCATACGACTGTCGTGCGAGGTTCGAAAAGAGCGCACCGTCAGCTCGCCGACCGCCACGCAAAAGCAAGGATCGTGGCGCACCAGACGTGCGTGGATCGGAGCATCGGGCGTACGGTCAAAGATCGCCGCCGACACTCCCGTCATATGGATCGGAATCTCGTGATATTTTGCGAGTATTTCGAGTGCCGAGGTGTGGTCGTGATGGTCGTGGGTAACAAAGATCGCTTTGATCTTCTCAATATCCGAGCCGATCTCACGCAAGGAATTGCAAAGCGTCCGTGCGCTTTTTCCCGCATCGATCAAAATCGCATCGTCTCCCACGCGCACAAAGATCGAATTTCCCTTCGAGCCCGAATACAGCGATGTAACGTTCCATTTTTTCATCGAAATCGCCTCACTTGGTAAACATCTCAACAAAAAACGGAATCACAAACAGCTCCATCGCGTCGATCGCAAAGGTAAAAAGAAAAGCAAAGATCGGCAAGATCATCCAACGCGATTTCTTCTGACGGCGAATTCCATCCTCGATGAATTCAGTCTTTTGCTCCTCGCTCCAATCATCGGGAAGCATCTCGGGCGTCACACCGCGGCGTGTCATTCCACGATTGTAAATAAGATAAGCGACAACAAACGCGACCGAGAGCACCATATAGGCGATCAAAACGATCTCAAAATGCGGAAAGTTCATCATCAACCGATAAAAAAGAAAAACGGCAAGCGTTACGAGAATCAAAAGGATCAGCGTAACGACAGCTTTGGTATAGGGCTTTTTCGGCGTTTTTTTCGATTTTTCTAACATAGTTTTTCTCTTTTCATAAAATTTTCATTGCGCTCTCCGAACGGATACGAAGAACGGTGCAAGCACCCTCTCCGAACACCTGCTCCATCCGAGAGCAGAATTTTGAGACGAGCGCTGTCGGAACGTAGGCTTGGATCGTACCCGCAAAGCCGCCACCGTGAACACGCCACGCGCCGACGCCCGAAAGCTGATCTTCGGCAAGGCAGAGCGCGAGAGAAATTCCCTGCTCCGAGGGATTTTTTGCGGCATAAACGTTTTGCAGATAGCAGAAGGACGAGCGTCCCGAGGCAATCACCTGCGAAAGAAATCCGTCAAAATCCCCCGCAAGAAGCATCTCCTTTTGTGTGTCAACACGCGCGTTTTCGGCAAAAAAATGCATCGCACGCAGTACCGCACGGTCGCTTAAGCTTGTGCGAAGCGTCGGAAGAAGCGCCCAAAAATCTCGCTCGTCCACCTCACGAAGTACATTCTTTCCGAGTGCGACTGCCACCGATTTCATCTCGGCGGGAACTGCGGCATAATCGTCGGTCAGATCGGCGTGATCTCCGCCCGTGTTGACGATACAAAGACGGTACCCCTTCTCGTCAAGATCCAACTTGACCCGATCAATTTCGGGATCGTTCGGCACACGAAAATCAATTGCCACAACACCGCCAAGGGCGCAGGCAAGCTGATCCATCAGTCCGCAAGGCTTTCCGAAAAAGTCTCGCTCTGCCGATTGAGAGATCTTCGAAATCTCAACAAGTGAGACCCCTCCCCCGTTATAAAACTCATTCAGGATCGTTCCGATCATATTTTCGAATACAGCAGAAGACGAAAGACCCGAACCCTTGGGAACGTTCGAGATCGTGTAAGCATCAAATCCGCCAACGCAATAACCGCGTGACAAAAATCCCGCCAAAACGCCCGAAATCAGTGCCGACGAGCTTCCGTAGCCGGCTGGGTTCGGAGTAAGGTCGGAAGAAACATTTACCACGTCCTCGGGAAATCCCTCGCTCTTCAGACGAACGACCGAATCGGTGCTCGGAGAAGCGACCGCGATCATATCGAGATCGACCGACGCGGCAATGACCTTGCCGAGATTATGGTCGGTATGGTTGCCCGAAAGCTCGCTGCGTCCGGGAACCGAAAAAAGAGCAACATCGCGGTCTTCTCCGTACCGTGCCGAAAAGTGCGAAATGGCAGAAAGATAGCGTTCTCTTTGCGCTGCTATCTTCTCCGAACCGTAAAGGCGGGTGAGAACGCAGTCAAGCTTGCCTGACAAAATATAAGAAATCATTTCGGAAGATTTCATTGAAAAAATCCTTTCATCCAAGCAATATATTTTATTATATCATACTCAAAAAAGGTGTGCAAGAGACTTTGTGTTTTTTTTCGTTGAAAACCGCATATTTTTGTTGCCATAGAGAATGCTAATAAAAAGTTGACAGTGTCAAGGGAGAGGGAGATAGAATGGAAGCAGAAGAAAACAAAAACGATGGAATTCTCGTGGATTGTTCGGCTCTTTTTGAAGGCGGCGAAGAGGGAGAGCAACGACTCTACGAAACACTCCGAGCGATTGCCGAAGAATCCCCCGAAAGAGAAATTTCCGCACTTGTATCCTGCGATCAGAAAGAAAAAACCGAAACACAAATCAAAGCAGTCTTCCGCGCCGCCGTATACGGCGAGATTTCCCTGCTCTTTGGCGATGTTTTCACAAACGAAGATGCCGAAGAAGCCAAGGAATGTGCGCAGCGCTCCTTTCGTTCTCTCTTGGAAGAAGGCCGTGAATTTAATGGATTTATCCCAAAAGGAATTTTGATTGATACCCCCTTTGCACTCCTCTCGAAGATCTCTGAGCAAGGCTTCGATTTTTTCTGTCTTGACGAAAAACGCCTGATCCGTCTTTTTGTAGGAGCAAGTAACGGAAATGAAGTGGCAGCACTTCAAATTTTAAATGATCTGTGTGAAAAAAATCTTCAAAAAATTTCAAAAAAGGTATTGACAAAGCGAAAAAATATGATATAATATATAGGCACGCAAGGAACGAAGCATCGTTTCCGTGTATGCGGCGTTAGCTCAGCTGGATAGAGTGTTTGGCTACGAACCAAAAGGTCGGGGGTTCGAATCCCTTACGCCGTGCCAAAAAAGAAGCATCATCAAAAGAGGGTGCTTCTTTTTTTGTGCGGATCAAAAATAGGGATTCGAACGCAATGAGAAAACAACACGGTGTGTTGTTTTTGAGTGGTGACCGAAGATTTTTGCGAAACATTACAAAAGATAAGATTCGAAATGTTGAGCAAAAATCAAGAACGAATCCCTTACGCCGTGCCAAAAATAAAGGGGATCGCATTTGCGATCCCCTTTATTTGCTCATAAATTGAGATATCAATTTTATTTTGATACGGCAACCTTACTGAGCGTTCTTCATCTCCTCGAAGCAAGCACTGCAGTAGACAGGTCTGTCGTTGGAAGGCTGGAAAATAACCTTCGCAACGCCGCCGCACTTAGCACACGTGGTCTCGAAGTATTCACGCGGAGCTCTTCCTGCGTTCTTCTTTGCATCACGGCAAGCCTTGCAGCTCTTGGGCTTGTTCTGGAAGCCCTTTTCCTTGTAGAATCTCTGCTCGCCTGCAGTGAACACGAATTCGTTTCCGCACTCCTTGCAAACCAGAGTTTCGTCGACAAACTCGTCTTCAGTGAATTCTCCGACTCTTACTTCTTCGTTCATGATTTTACCTCGCTTTGTAAAATGGTTTTATATCTGATCGGTTTCCCGAATCATTCGACAATATAATATTATAATATAATGAGGAATCAGCCAAGCACCGTCCGAAGCTTTTTGCGAATTCGGTAAATGGCATTCGCAATCGACTTTTCGTCGCGCCCGACCGTCTTTCCGATCTCCTTTGCGGTTCTTCCCGACAAATAGAGATTCCAAACACGATATTCAAACTCCGAAAGATTTTCGCGGATCACGGCATAAAGTGCGCTCAAACGCTCCTCTTCCAACAGTCTCTCCGCGGGGTCTTCGCTCTCCCCTGCCAGCTCGATCTCGCCTTTCGAATCGTAGGAAAGCTCCTCGATGGGATTTTTCCTTGCCCGAAGCTTCGAAATGAGCGCATTGGAAAGACAGATCTTTGCGTAAAGCCCGAATTCTACGTCGCGCTGCTCCAAATCATAGGAAAGCACCGAACGGTAAAACGCGACTGCAGCCTCCTGTCGAAGATCTTCGCGAGAGGTCGCGGAGTCCTCCTCGCCCGAAAATTTCGTTACGAGCGATTCAATGAGTGGCTGATATTTTAAAAGAAGCTCGTCAAACGCGGCTTCGTCTCCCGCGCGAAAGCGGCAGATGAGCTCTGATGCCCGATCGGTTCCCTTGTTTGACTGTTCCATGCTTCCTCCATCACACGAACATACGTGCTTAACTTTAATTATATCATAAAAATGTATAATGTCAAGAGTGATTTTTAAATATTTTTTGTTGGATTTTCACGAAAAATGACTTTTCGGAGCATTTTAAACAAAAACCAATTGCCTTTCTTGGTAAAAAAGATGAACAAATCGTAAAATCTTCGTGAATATTCACAGTTTTTTTGATGAAAAATCAGCAAATTATCTATGAATAAAATTGAATAAAATTTAATCAAACAAATAATTGACGTTTCCCGACATCAGAGCGAGAACTCCGCGGTAGACCGCCTCGGGGCGATCGTAAAAATTCGCCTTCATTCGCTCTGCTCTGTCTTTCGTATCTACGACAAGTGTCTGCGAAAAAATACAAGTCTTTTTTTCGACAAAGGAACAATCGACACGGTATCGGTGATCCTCGGTTTCTTCAATGACACATTTCGCCACAATATCTCTTTTTTTGAAATTCAAATAACGAAGTGCCGCCGAGAGAGCGCGGTCAAGCATACTCGGAAGAATATCACTTTTCAACTCTCTGGCAACCATTCTTCCCTTTTCAGTGACAGAATAAAGCTCTTGTCCGCCTTCGTCGATTTTTACAATCAGACCTCCGTCCAGCATTGCGCCAAACGCCTCTGCAAAATCGAGATACATCACGTAATCGGTCTGCATCACAATATCGTTGATCGTCACAAAATCCAACGGATAATTGATATTCTCCATCAAATAGAGAACGAAAATTTTAATATTTCTCAAGCTTTCAATCGTTGCGCTCATCGTTACGGTTCTCCTCGCACACAGCGTTTTGAGGGGGCGCGACGCGCCCCGCAAAAGAATTATATCATAATTTTTATATTTTTTCAAGTTTTATTTGCAATTTGCGAGATTTTGTGGTATAATACTCCTATATTTCCATTTTTATCTTGAAGCGAGGAAAAATTATGATTCAAATTGCAATTCTCGGTTTCGGAGTAGTTGGCTCGGGAACTGCTGAGGTTTTGACCGAAAACAAGGCGATCATTGAGGAGCGTCTTGGCTGTGAATACAATATCAAATACATTCTCGATCTGCGCGATTTTCCCGACAGCCCCTTCGGCTCGCTCGTGACGCACAAGTTCGATGATATTCTGAATGACCCCGAGGTTTCGGTGGTTGCCGAAATGATGGGTGGCTCGCACCCTGCTTACGACTTCACCAAGGCTTGTCTTGAGGCAGGCAAAAACGTCGTTACCTCAAATAAAGAAGTGGTTTCGACCTTTGGTGTTGAGCTCTGCGAGATTGCTCGTGAGCACGGTGTCCGCTATCTGTTTGAGGCAAGTGTTGGCGGCGGTATTCCCGTCATTCGTCCGATCATCAACGACCTTGCGTCCAATCAGATCGGAAAGGTCAGCGGTATTCTCAACGGAACGACCAACTACATTCTGACTTCGATGCGCGACCAGGGTGCTTCGTTCGAGGACGCCCTCAAGGAAGCGCAGAAGCTCGGCTATGCCGAAGCAAATCCCTCTGCCGACGTTGACGGAATCGACGCGGCAAGAAAGATCGTCATTCTCGCGGCTCTCGCTTCGGGCAAGCTGCTCGATCCCAAGTCGATCCCTACCGAGGGTATCACGAAGATCACGCTCACCGATACGAAGATCGCGCAGGAATTCGGATATAGCGTCAAGCTCATCGGTCACGCAGAGGTCAAGGACGGAAAGCTGCTTGCTTTCGTCTCGCCCAGAATGGTGCCCGCAGCCAATCCCCTGTCGAGAATTGACGGAGTGTTCAACGGAATTCTCGTGAGCGCGAATATGGTCGGAGACGTAATGTTCTACGGTCCCGGCGCAGGAAAGCTCCCGACGGCAAGTGCTGTGGTCGCGGATATTATTGATATTATCGCAAACCGCAATACCGAGCCCAAGGCAATCGTTTGGGAAGAGGCAACCGATGCCGACAAGATGGCGATGGACGCTTACGAGTGCAGAAGAATGTTTATCGTGAAGAACGACGGCGGAACGCTCGATGCAATTCCCGCAAAGCAGATCATCTCCACCGATGACGCGTGCGGACTTCTGACCGACGCAATGAATGAGACCGAAGCAAAGGCGTACGCCGAAAAGCTCGGAGACAGACTTCTCTCGGTTTACAGAGTTCTTTAAGTATAAATTTTGGGGGCGAAATAATTTCGCCCCCATTTTTAAAAATATTTTAAGTTTTTTTCAAAAAGCTCTTGCATTTTAAAAAAGAATGTGATATAATAGTTGAGCGCTTTGAGAAAAGACGATCAAAGTCGCACAACTTAATATGGAGAGGTATCGAAGTGGTCATAACGGGGCTGACTCGAAATTTTGTAGTCACTTTGGAACCTACCACCTTAAATCCCTTGATTTATAAGGGTTTCGCACGGAGCGAATACAATTTAATTGCTTAGTTCTCTCCTACTGTTCTCTCCAATTTCC
>JAFQPC010000157.1 GCA_017411935.1 Clostridia bacterium
AGTATAATAAGGATATATGCAAATAATTTTGTTCGGAGGATAACGAAATAATGAACATTCTGGTTGTAAACGCAGGCTCGAGCTCCCTGAAATATCAGCTCATCGACACCGATACCGACACACTCTTTGCCAAAGGTCTTTGCGATAGAATCGGTATCGAAGGCTCGAAAATCGAGCACAAGCAGATCGCTAAGGGAATCAAGGTCAAAAAGGAAAGCCCGATGAAGGATCACGCAGACGCAATGAAGCTTGTTGTTGAGCATCTGACTGACCCCGAGGTCGGTTGCATCAAGAGCATGGACGAGATCCAGGCAATCGGTCACCGTGTCGTTCACGGCGGTGAGTACTATTCCAAATCGATCCTTCTGACCGACGAGGTTCTCGAGAAGATCAAGCTCTGCCGCGATTTCGCACCCCTGCACACCGATGCACACCTGATGGGATTCAAGGGTTGTCTTGAAATTATGCCCGGCAAGCCTCAGGCACTCGTATTCGATACGGCGTTCCATCAGACGATGGCACCCGAAGCCTACATCTATCCCCTGCCCTACGCATACTACGAAAAGTACGGCATCCGCCGTTACGGTATGCACGGAACCTCGCACCGCTACGTCAGCGCTGAGATGGCAAAGCTTCTCGGTAAACCCGTAGAGGAGACCAAGATCGTTACCTGCCATATCGGTAACGGTTCGTCGGTCACCGCAGTCAAGGGCGGCAAGGTCGTGGATACCTCGATGGGCTTCACCCCCCTCGCAGGTGTTGAAATGGGTACTCGTTGCGGAGATATCGACCCCGCGATCGTTCCTTACCTGATGGAAAAGGAAAATCTCTCTCCCGCAGAGATCAACAACATTATGAACAAGAAGTCGGGCTTCCTCGGCGTTACCGAATTTTCTTCCGACTCGCGTGACATTGAGGACGCGATCTTTGCAGGTCCGACCGATCCGAACTACGAGCGCTCCAAGCTCGCCGTTGACATTCTCAAGCACGAGCTCAAGAAGTATATCGGTTCGTATGCCGCACTGATGAACGGTCTTGACGCTGTTGTCTTCACGGCAGGCATCGGTGAAAACTCTCCTCTGCTCCGCGGAATGGTTTGCTCGGATATGGAATACCTCGGAATTGAACTTGACGCTGCTGCCAACGAGTCGGCTGTCCATCAGTCCGACGCGATCAGAATCTCGACCGCAGATTCGAAGGTCAGCGTTTACGTCATTCCCACCAACGAGGAGCTGGTGATCGCAAAGGATACCGCTGCTCTCGTTTCGAAGAACTAAGTTTCTTTTGGGCTGTCACGCTGTGACAGCCCTTTTTTATTGTATCACAAAAGAAAAGACAAATCAAGACAAAAAACGGAGCATTGAAAAAATTCAATGCTCCGTAACTTATTCCATTGGTGTTTCATACATCGTAACGATGCTCCGAGCGATCTCCGCCGCTTCTTTCGCAACGCTTTCGGGCGAGAGAATGCGCATACGGTCGCCAAAGCCAAGCACCCAAGAAAAGAACGTGGGACTGACCATGACCTTCGTACAAAATTCAAATCGTTCGCCGTGATTGAGGATCGTCACATCAGTACCAAAGCGATCCAGCACGACTCCCGCAAGTGCGTTGTCGGCAAGGATCCGAACGTTGACCTGCTCTCCGCCGTACATTCCAAAGGCGCGTTGAGAATAGCGAGAAAGATCTTCGGGAGTCAGCACCCCTTCTCCCTCACGGCGATCGTCAAGTAAACGGATGCGAAGCATTTTATCCACACGAAAATGCTTGATCTTCTTCGCATCGGAATCATACGCGATCAGATAATAAAATTCGTCGTCCCAACGAAGCGCCCAAGGACTGAGCAGATATTCGTCGCCGTTTTTTCGAAGCAGGCGTTGTTTGTGTTCATTCCATTCAAAGTACTTACACGCGATTTTTCGGTTTTCGGACATTGCCGTATGTAACGCCGTAATATTTCCGTAGATCTCCTCGTTTTCGGTCTTGACGCGTCCCGAAAAATCATCCTGCCGATGAAGCTCTGCCGCCTCGTAACGGCTGCCTAATGCCTCGATCTTTCGAATCAACTCACGGCTCTTTTTCTCGGTCAGAAATTTGGAAGACTGCACCGCATCGGAAAGCAACCGAAGCTCGGCAAGCTCAAAGGTGCGCGTCATCAGATAATACCGCACGTGCGTATCGCGCACGGTACGAATATCCATTCCCGAAAGTTTGAGCGTTTCAATATCATCATAAAGACTCTTTCGCTCTGCGCTGATATTGTATTCTTTGAGCGCCGCAGAAATCTCCGACAGCGTCAGACCGTGATAGCGATCGGTACGCTCCGAAAAGATGCGCGAGAGATATACCAGCTTCAATTTTTGATTGGGCATTTTCGGCATTGCGGCGTCTCCTTTGTCAGATTACTCATCGAGCTTATCATTATTGTACCACAGCCGCCCCAAAAAATCAAGTATTGATTATGCGGTCAGCAGAGCGTAAACAATAATTCCAACGCAAAGGAGGACACTGCCCGCAAAGGCGACAAGCGAGAAATTCGAGACCTTACAATTTTCGGAAACAAGCGCGGGCTCTGCCACCTCACCGGAAGCGACCGATGCCGTGTTTGCCATCGTAGAATTCATCATCGGATTCATCATTTCTTTCATGGTTCTATTCATCGTTCCGTTCATTTTATTTCTCCTCTCAAAAGATGATTTTGGACTTCCTCTTGTGGCTTCATTATATCACGTTATATGTGTCAAAAAACGGACAATGCTTGATGTTTTTTTAGAAAATATATCATTTTCGGAAAAATATTTCTCTATTTTTAGAAAAAATATTAAAAAATGTTCTTTTTGAGTTC
>JAFQPC010000158.1 GCA_017411935.1 Clostridia bacterium
GGAAAACCCACCGCAAGTGCGCCGATCTCGCCCGATGAGGCAAGAAAGAACACCATCGCTTCTTCGATCCTGCGCTCTCACAATGTAGGCTCGGACGAAAAAGCACTCAATATCCGCTTTGACGCGCTTGTCTCGCACGACATCACCTACGTCGGCATCATTCAGACGGCACGTGCCAGCGGTCTGAAAGAATTTCCGATCCCCTATGCTATGACAAACTGTCACAACTCGCTTTGTGCCGTCGGCGGTACGATCAACGAAGACGACCACGTTTTCGGTCTCTCCGCCGCAAAAAAATACGGCGGCATCTACGTTCCCGCCAACCAAAGTGTCATTCACTCCTATGCCCGTGAGGAGCTCGCAGGCTGCGGAAAAATGATCCTCGGCTCGGACTCCCACACGCGTTACGGCGCGCTCGGAACGATGGGTGTCGGCGAGGGCGGTCCTGAGCTTGTCAAGCAGCTTCTCAAAAACACCTATGACATCAACGCCCCCGAGGTCGTTCTTGTTTACCTTAAGGGCGCGCCCCGTCGCGGCATCGGTCCGCACGACGTAGCGATCGCGCTCGTCGGCGCTACCTTTGCTTCGGGCTTTGTCAAGAATAAGGTACTTGAATTTGTCGGTCCCGGCGTCAAGAACCTGCCGATCGACTTCCGTAACGGCATCGACGTTATGACGACCGAAACGACCTGTCTCTCCGCGATCTGGGAGACCGACGAGGTCGTCCAAAAGCACTACGAGGCACACGGACGTCCCGAGGAATACAAGGAGCTCAAGCCGAACGGTATTGCCTACTACGACGCAATGATCGAGATCGACCTTTCGAAGATGGAATCTATGATCGCGCTTCCTTTCCACCCCTCGAACGCCTATACCATTCACGAATTTGTCGCCAACGCCGACGAAATTCTTGCCAAGGTAGAGGAAGAAGCCAAGAAGAAATTCGGTAAATGCAACCTCGATCTCCGTTCCAAGGTCAAGGACGGCAAGGTGCTTGCCGACCAGGGCATCATCGCAGGCTGTGCGGGCGGTATGTTCGACAGCATTGACGAAGCCTCTGCCATTCTCAAGGATCAGAGCACGGGCAACGGCTACTTCTCGCTCTCGGTTTATCCCACGAGCGTTCCCGTTTCTCTCGCACTCACCAAGCTCGGTGTTACCGCCGATCTGCTCTCGGCAGGCGCAGTAATTAAACCCTCGTTCTGCGGACCTTGCTTCGGTGCGGGTGACGTTCCCGCCAACAACGGACTCTCGCTCCGTCACACCACGCGTAACTTCCCGAACCGTGAAGGCTCAAAGCCGGGCGAAGGACAGCTTTCGGGTGTCGCGCTGATGGACGCAAGAAGCATTGCGGCAACGGCACGCAACGGCGGTGTGATCACGGCGGCAACCGACATCGACTATGATTACACACCTCACGAATACAGCTTTGACAAATCGGTCTACGCAAAGCGCGTCTACTACGGCTACGGCAAGGCAGATCCCGATGCCGAGCTGATCTTTGGACCGAACATTACCGATTGGCCTACGCAGTACGAGCTCGCAGACAATCTGCTCGTTAAGCTCGCGGCAGTCATTCGCGACCCCGTCACCACCACCGACGAGCTTATCCCCTCGGGTGAGACCTCGTCCTACCGTTCCAACCCCCTGCGCCTTTCCGAGTTTGCGCTCTCCCGCCGCGTTCCCGAGTACGTCGGACGCTCCAAGGAGATCTCGGCAACCGAAAAGGACAGACGAGACGGAAAGGCTCCCGAAGAACTCTCTCGCGTTCTTTCTGCCGTAGGAAACGCAGAAGAACTGATGAAGAACACACAGTTCGGCTCGTGTGTCTTTGCCAACAAGCCGGGTGACGGTTCGGCGCGTGAGCAGGCGGCATCCTGTCAGAAGGTCCTTGGCGGCTTTGCCAATATCTGCTACGAGTTCGCAACCAAGCGTTACCGCTCCAACTGCATCAACTGGGGTATTCTTCCCTTTACGCTCCCCGAGGGCGCTCCCTTCGAGTACGAGGTCGGCGACTACGTCTTCGTGGAAGGCATCCGTCAGGCGATCATCGACGGCAAGGAAGAATTTGCCGCCAAGGTAATCAAGGCAGACGGTAAGGTCGAGAACATCACGCTCTACGTCAAAGGACTGACCGAGGACGAAAAGGAGATCATCCTCGAGGGTTGTCTGATGAACTACTACAAAGCGCACAGCCAAAACTGATAAAACTACGAGGTATTTACCATGGAAAAGATTAAAATGACAACACCGCTCGTCGAAATGGACGGCGACGAAATGACCCGCATTCTTTGGCAGATGATCAAGGACGAGCTCCTGCTCCCCTTCATTGATCTGAAGACCGAATATTACGACCTCGGACTGGTCGAGCGTGAGAAAACGAAAGATCAGGTCACGGTCGACAGCGCCGAAGCAACGCTCAAATACGGTGTTGCTGTCAAGTGCGCAACCATTACGCCCAACAAGCAGAGAGTTGAAGAATACAAACTCTCCGAGATGTGGACGAGCCCCAACGGAACGATCCGCGCGATCCTCGACGGTACCGTGTTCCGTGCCCCCATTCTGATCGACTCGATCAAGCCTGCCGTACGCAACTGGAAAAAGCCGATCACCATTGCGCGTCACGCTTACGGTGACGTTTATAAGGCAACCGAGCATCGCGTTCCTTGCGCAGGTAAGGCAGAGCTTCTCTTTACGGGCGTAGACGGAAGCGAGTTCCGTGAGACGATCTACGACTTCGAGTGCGGCGGCGTACTTCAGGGTCAGTATAATAAGGATTCCTCGATCGAATCCTTTGCGCACTCCTGCTTCCAGTATGCCATTGACACCAAGCAGGATCTTTGGTTTGCGACCAAGGATACCATTTCCAAGAAGTATGACCAGACCTTCAAGCTGACCTTCCAGCGCATCTTTGACGAGTGCTACAAGGAAAAGTTTGACGAGCTCGGCATTGAGTATTTCTACACCCTCATCGACGACGCGGTCGCACGCGTGATCCGCAGCGAGGGCGGCTACATCTGGGCATGCAAGAACTATGACGGCGACGTGATGAGTGATATGGTATCGACGGCATTCGGCTCGCTCGCAATGATGACCTCGGTGCTCGTTTCCCCCGATGGAAAGTACGAGTACGAGGCAGCGCACGGCACGGTTACCCGCCACTACTACCGCTACCTCAAGGGTGAGGACACCTCGACCAACCCGATGGCAACCATCTA
>JAFQPC010000159.1 GCA_017411935.1 Clostridia bacterium
ACCACCGCGGGGTGTCCGCCGAGCTGTACTGCAATTTCCGCCATCAGATCGGTCAGAAGATCGCACTTCATTCCGCTCGGACCGTCGCTGCCCGTTTCTTCCTTGTCGGCAAGAATACAGAGCTTCGTGTGCTCGGTATCGACCGAATCAAAGAGAGCGGTTAGGATCGGATAAGCGCAGACGCGGTCATCGTGACCGTAAGCGCCGATGAGCGAGCGGTCAAATCCAACGTCACGCGCTTTTGCCGCGGGAACGACACAAAGCTCGGAGGAAAGGAAATCTTCCTCGCAAATGCCGTATTTTTCGTTTAAAAGCTTGAGAATGGCGGGCTTGATCTCTTTCGTTTCTTCCTCAGGGATCGAGCCGATCAGAACGTTGAGCTGTTCGCCCTTGATTCCCTCGGAAAGAGGAAGCTTGCTCTGCTCCTGACCGAGGTGGGGAAGAAGATCGTTGATATAGAAGACGGGATCGTTCTCGTCCTCGCCGATACAAACGTCGATGACGTTCTGATCCTTGGTTACGATGACACCGTGAAGGGCAAGGGGCGTGGCAACCCACTGATATTTGCGGATACCGCCGTAATAGTGAGTTTTGAAAAAGCCCATACCGCCGTCCTCATAGAGCGGATTTTGCTTCAGATCGATTCTCGGGGCATCCACGTGTGCCGCGGTAATACGGATACCGCGCTCGATCGGCTCAGTGCCAACCGAAAAGAGGTAAAGATTTTTTCCGCGGTTGTTGTAATAACACTTGTCGCCCGATTTCAACGGCTCGCCAAAGCGGTATTCGCGATAACCTGCCGATTCTGCCATAGCAATCGAGACTTTTACGGCTTCGCGTTCGGTCTTGGCATCGTCCAGATATTTTTTATAGTTGACAGCGTAGGAAAATGCGGCATCGACGATTTCTTTGCCGACTCTTTCGTAGACCGTTTTCTTTTCGTAATTCAGTTCACTCATCACTTTATTTCCTTTCGTATTAGGGGATCATTTTCGTATTTTGCCATTGCGTCATTGACTTTTTTGACGTAATTGCGTGTTTCCTCAAAGGGAATATATGTAAGATTTCCGTTTCCGTCCGAGCATTCGGGGTCGGCAAGCCATTTCGCTACGTTTCCCTCACCGCCGTTGTAGGCAGCAAGCACGGTGTCCCAATTTTCAAATTTCAAATAGAGATAGCGCAGATAGTACGTTCCATATCGAATACTTACCTCGGGATCGGTTAGCTCCTCGAAAGAAAGATGCTCATCAAGGTGCTCCTCGCCCGTGAGCCACTCAAAGGTTTTCGGCATCATTTGCATCAAACCGAGTGCCCCCACAGAGGATTCGGCTTCGGGATCGAATCCGCTTTCGACTTTGATGACGGCAAAGACGAGTTCTTTCGGTACGTCATATTCATCAGCGTATTTTTCAATCAGTGTCGCAAAGGTTACCGAGTTTTTTTCTTCTCTTTGTACATCTTCCCAGAGATTCCAGAGAAGATGTACACCGAGACCGACGGCAAGCGCGAGAAGTACAATCAAAACAATGGTAAAGATTCGTTTGGTTTGAATCATAAAAAATCCTTTCAAAGGTGAATGTCAAGGGTGGCAAGAAATTCGGTGGCGTGACGAATCAAAGATTCGGTATCGCCGTCGTTGAAAAGCACGAGGTCGGAGTGTGCACGGTAAAAATCATCGTCCTTTTGCGCGGCAATGCGAAGCGAGGCCTTTTCTTCGGAAATTTCGTCACGCGTCATAATGCGCGAGAGACGAAGCTCAGGGGACGAGAGAACCGAAATGACGGCATCACATTCGATGTGAAATCCCGACTCAATGAGTGTCGGCGCATCCACGAGAACGCAAGTGTTGCCACTGTGTTCGAGGTCGGCAATCATCTCTCGGATGCGATTTAAAACAAAATGAAGCACCGTGCCATTGAGGAGTGTGAGCTTTTCCTTGTCGGAAAAAACGATTTCCGAAAGCACTGTTCGGTCGAGTGCTCCGTTCGGTAAAAATACGTCATTTCCGAATGTCTTCCGCAAAGCATCAAGACACTCCGACGGGGGAATCAAAAGAGAATGATAGACCTCGTCGGCATCAATCATCGGAATACGTTCCGAAAGTGCCTTGCATAAAAATGATTTGCCTGCGCCCGTAGGACCCGTTACTCCGATAATTCGAATCGACATAAGATCTCCTTAAATTTTAATTTCGCAATGTTCCTTGGAAGAACGATACGCGGCATTCATTACAAACTGTACGTGTGCGCCGTCGATGAACGAGGGGGCAGCTTGAATTCCTGTATTGACCGAATTCAAAAAAGAATACATACTGCCGAGATGACCGCGAAGCCAGCCGACGGGCGCTTTGGGGGCAGGGAATCCGCCCGCTGGCGACGGATAGCGTCCGACGCATTCGATGGCGGTAAATCCACGCTCTCCTCCAAGAACCCCCGCAGGACGTGAGGTATCGTAAAAGTAAAGATAATTCGGGTTCATCAGAGAGAATTTGATCGCACCGAGCTCTCCCGTGATCGAAAGATTAAGGTCGTCGTTTGAGCCGCGTGCGAGCTTGCTCGCTGTGATCGTACCGACAGCGCCGCAACGGAGCTTGGCGATCATATAAAAGGCTTCGTCAGCGTTGGTTTCCCAACGCGAACCGTCCATTCCGCAACGCGTGGGAAAGGCGATTTGTGACGCCCCCATAACACTTTCAAATTCGCCGCAAAGCAGATAGATCAGATCAATGGCGTGCGAGCCGAGGTCAAAGAGAACACCGCCACCGCAGACATCGGCATTTTGCTTCCAGCCCGCAGGACGTTCGGCATCAAGGCAGCTGTCGTGAAGATATTCCACCGAGAACGAAAGAATGCGACCAAGCCGTCCCTCGCGAATGAGCTCCGCGGCGCGAAGGATCGGTGGCATATAGCGGTTATTAAATACCACGGTGCAGATCTTTCCGCTTTCCTTGGCAAGCTCCGAAAGCTCATGCGCCTCGTCGGAGGTTACGCAAAGGGGCTTTTCACAGTAAATATGCTTGCCTGCCGCAAGCGCGCGTTTTGCCGTTTCATAGTGATAAATATTGGGGGTGCAGATGTCAATGATGTCGATCGACGGATCCTCAATGAGTGCCATCTCGTCGGTGACAGCAAGCTCAAATCCGTATTCTTCTGCTACGGATTCGGATTTTGCCTGTGTCGTTGTGCAAACGCCTGTGACCTTGGCAGAAAAGGGAAGATCACGATAGTAGTAGGGAAGATTGTGGACACACCAAGCGTGCGTTTTTCCCATCGCGCCAAATCCCAAAAGACCGATTCGAAGCTCTTTTTTCATACTCTGCCCCCAAAAGAAAGTTATATACATTATATTATACCGCAAAACCCTCTTTTTTTCAAGAGTATTTTTCGAAATTCCAAAGAAAATTGCGGAGGACGGTTGAAAATTTTTTCAAAAGATAGTATAATGTA
>JAFQPC010000160.1 GCA_017411935.1 Clostridia bacterium
CCACGGTTGCGCTGCTTTTATCTTCAGTTAAAATATCCTTCTCTGTAAAGAAGCTCGGCGATGAGCACCGCGCCGCCTGCCGCGCCGCGAAGCGTGTTGTGCGAAAGACCAACAAACTTGTAGTCGTAGATCTTATCCTCGCGCAGTCTGCCGACCGTCACGCCCATACCGCCGTAAATGTCACGGTCGAGCGCCGCCTGAGGACGGTTGTCTTCCTCAAAATAGGTAATGAACTGCTCGGGCGCGTTGGGAAGTCCAAGCTCCTGAGGCTTGCCCGAAAACTCTGCCCAATCCTTGAGGATCTGCTCCTTGGTAGGCTTGTTTTCAAACTTGACAAACACTGCCGCCGTGTGACCGTCCGAAACGGGAACGCGGATGCACTGCGTGGTGATGACGGGTTCTTCTGCCTTGACGATCTCGCCGTTTTCGACCTTACCCCAAACGCGCAGAGGCTCCTGCTCACTCTTCTCTTCCTCGCCGCCAATGTAAGGAATGATGTTGTCGATCATCTCGGGCCACTCACGGAAGGTCTTACCTGCTCCCGAAATTGCCTGATAGGTGGTAGCAACGACTTCCTTGATGCCGTACTTGCGCAGAGGCGTCAAGG
Source organism: Clostridia bacterium (assembly GCA_017411935.1). Classification (GTDB taxonomy): domain Bacteria; phylum Bacillota; class Clostridia; order Oscillospirales; family CAG-272; genus HGM12713. The sequence goes on from JAFQPC010000160.1 coordinate 608, forward strand.
CGGGGACGTAAGACTGGATCGAGCAGTTCGGCTTGACAGCAATAAAACCGCGCTTCGTGCCAAGTCTCTTTCTCTGTGCCGCGATCACCTCAAGGTGCGCATCGTTGATCTCGGGAATGACCATCGGAACGTCGGGGGTCCAACGGTTTGCCGAGTTGTTCGAGACCACGGGGATCTCTGCCTTTGCATAAGCTTCCTCGAGTGCCTTGATCTCGTCCTTCTTCATATCGACCGCGCAGAACACGAAAGAAACGAGCTTGCCCATCTCCTCGATCTTTGCCGCGTCGATCACGACCATATCTGCATACTTTTCGGGCATCGGCGTCTTCATCTTCCAACGCTCGCCCACTGCCTCACGGTAGGTCTTGCCTGCCGAACGGGCAGAAGCCGCAAGAGCGGTAACCTCAAAATAAGGATGGTTTTCGAGAAGCGTCAGAAATCTCTGACCAACCATACCCGTAGCGCCAACAACGCCAACCTTCATCTTTTCCATAAATCTCTATCCTTTCAATCACTTATTATAGTTAAGAATAATATAATATATCATACCATATTCTTTTCAGAAAATCAACAACTTTTCCGTATAAAAATACAAAAATTTGAATGTTTTTTTATCCATCTTGCCCAATGGTTTGCGCGTAGACCTCATTGCGGGAAAGTCCGAGCTCCTTCGCCGCCGCCTTGACGGCTTCGTTACGGCTCATTCCCTCGGCAAGATATGCCCGAACCGTTTCTTCCACCGATTTCCTCGGCATCTCGGTTTTGAGCGTTTTGACGCCGCCCTCAATGACGAGAACGTACTCCCCCCTCGGCTCTCTGTCTTCATAATATGCAATCGCCCCCGAAATCGTCGTGCGCAAAATTTCCTCGTTGAGCTTCGTCAGCTCACGGCAGAGCGCGATCCGACGCTCGCCGCCGAGAACTTCGGCAAGATCGGTGAGCGTGCGCACGAGCTTGTGCGGCGCTTCATGCAGAAGAAAGGTGCGTGTCTCCTCGGCAAGCTCGGCAAGGCGCTCTCGCCTCTCCTTTTTGGGAACAGGCAAAAAGCCCTCAAAGCTGAAGCGCGCCGTAGGAAGACCCGAGAGCGTGAGCGCCGTCACAAAGGCGCACGCGCCGGGGATCGAGGTCACGGGAATGCCACGCTCGGCGCAGAGTGCGACGAGATCCTCTCCGGGATCGGAAATGGCGGGCGTACCCGCATCGGTCACCAGCGCGCAGGACTCGCCCGCGGCAAGTCGCTCTGCGATCTCCTCGCCGCGCTCGCGGCGATTGTGCTCGTGATAGGAGACCATCGGCTTGGAAATACCGAGATGGGTCAGAAGACGCAGAGAATTTCGCGTATCCTCTGCCGCAATGAAATCGACCTCGGAGAGCACCTTGACGGCGCGCTCACTCAGGTCGGAAAGATTTCCGATCGGCGTGGCAACAAGATAGAGCATCCCGCCGCGAATTTGATTTTTCGTTTCGTCCTTCATCATAAAAAACTCCTTTTCGCACTCAAAAATGGAACGCCCACCGAAGAAAAAGAATATTCTGTCAATAGACCATCCATCGAAAGGAAACGTTATGGCAATTAAAATTTATATTGATCAAGGGCACAATCCCCTCAATCCCAATGCAGGTGCCGAGGGCAACGGTCTGCGCGAGCAGGACATCGTCTATGCCGTCGGCGTGGAGCTTGCCGAGCTCCTTCGCGCAAACCCGAATTTCGAGGTTCGGCTCTCCCGTCCTACCCCCGACACACAGATCGGAACGTCCAATACCACCAGTCTCCGTCTTCGGGTCGAGGATGCCAACCGTTGGGGCGCGGATTATTTTATCAGCATCCACACCAACGCTTCGTCGATTTCGTCGGCAACGGGAAGCGAAGCCTTTGCTTTCTCTGCTCCGTCCGCCGCATTTTCGCTCGGCGAGGATATTCTCTATTGGCTCAACCGTACCACGGGACTTCGCAACCGAGGAATGCAGGTGCGTTCGGGACTTTACGTGCTTCGCCGCACATCAATGCCCGCCGTACTCGTCGAGCTCGGATTTATCACAAATTCGGGGGACGCCGCATTGATGTCCGAGCGCCCTGACCTTTTCGCTCAAGGGATCTACGAGGGGATCCTCGAATATACGGGCGTGTAATCAGCCTTCCTCGCACATACGAAGCAGATCTTCTTCCGAAATGACCGTCACACCGAGGTCGCGCGCCTTTGTCAGCTTACTGCCTGCCGCTTCGCCCGCAACAACGTAGCTCGTCTTTTTCGAAACCGATGAGGAGACCTTTCCGCCGCGCTGTTTGATCATCTCTGCCGCCTCGTCACGCGTCATCGTGGGAAGCGTACCTGTCAGAACAAACGTCAGTCCCGCAAAGCTCTCACCAACGGGCTCTGCGGTCGAGACGGTCAGAACGCCCGCCTCGGAAAGACGGCGGCAGAGGTCGCGGTTCTTTTCGTGCGAGAAAAATTCCACCACGCACGCGGCAGTGATCGGACCTATGTCGTCCATGGCGCAAAGTGCCTCAGCATCGGCGTTCATCAGGGCATCGAGCGTACCGTACTTCACCGCAAGCGCGCTTGCCGCCACCTCACCGATATTGCGAATACCGAGCGCGTATACGAGGCGTTCAAGTCCTGCCGACTTCGATGCTTCGATCGCGTCCACCAGCTTCTTTGCCGATTTCTCGCCCATACGCTCCAAGCCCTCCAGCTGTTCGGGACGGAGCGAGTAGAGGTCGGCTACATCCGAGATGAGATGATTGCCAAGCAACAGCTCGACCACCTGCGGACCCATTCCGTCAATGTTCATCGCTCCCTTGGAGGCAAAATGCTCGATACTTCGTGAGAGCTGTGCGGGACAAGCGCTGTTCGTGCAGCGAAGCGCCGCCTCGTCCTCATCGCGATGGACGGGCTCTCCGCAGGACGGACAAACCGTGGGCATCTCGAAGACGCGCTCGCTTCCGTCACGCTTTTCGGGAAGCGAAGTCACGACCTCGGGAATGATGTCTCCCGC
>JAFQPC010000161.1 GCA_017411935.1 Clostridia bacterium
AGAAACGACGTATTCTTTGATATCCTTTTGCTGTTTCAACGTATCCATTACGTTATAACGGAAATAAATGCCAAGCACAGAGGTGATGATCAGAAGAATGATCACGGCATCTAAAATTTTAAATTTAGGAACCAATTTTACGCGTTCCGTTGATTTTATTCGTTGGTGTTTTTTCATAATCCGTCACCTTTCACTCGGTTTCCAAGTAAATACAATAGCCTTCAGCCACGTAATCAGGAAAACGTAATGCCAATTTTTCTCCCACAGCAATTCTCGTCGCATTCACAGAATAACCGCTTCCCTCTGCGTAATTTGCTGTCGTGGAAATTGTTACGAGCAAATTGAATTTATTGGGATGTTCGGAGAGAACTCCTTCGCCTCCCTCATCGGTTTCTACGTATTGAAATTCGGAATACGTATTATAGCTCACCGTAACAACCTTACCCAGATTGTTTTTGGAGATGGAATCGATCACTAAATCATCTTCTTTGATCCGATCAATAAATTCCGCATCCACCCCTGAAATTTCAATGGTATATTGGATTTCTTTCGTTTGATTGGAAGAAAGTTTTTTAATCAGCGAAAATGGTGAAAATACCTGAATTAAGACGGCAATCACCAACAAAACGAGCACGACCAAAATCAGATCGATCAAATTAAATCGCCCGTTCTTTCCCTTTTCTTTTTTGGTTGCCAAGGATGCGACCCCTTTGCTTGAATTACTCATGATTCAATATCCTTTCCGTAAAGTCAGATCAAAAGCCAAGATCTTTCGTTGCGTAATTTGTCTCGTTCGTTTCAACAAAAGCATGTCGTTGTTCCTCGGCACGACTAATTCGAATGCAAGCACAAGCTAAGCCAAGAACAACCCAGAACAAGAAGAAAATTCTGTAATTATACCAAATATAATCAAAGCATCCCATTACAAGTGCTCCCAATACAGAACACATTGTTGCAATAATGAAAAAGCGAGAGGCTTGATTTTTTCCGTTTTTTAAATACTCAAAATTCATTTGAGAGGCAAGGAACAAGATACAGAAGAAAACCAGAAGTCCGCCAATACCAAGTCCGATTAAAATTTGCAAAAACAAGCTATGACTGTGCTCTGCTGCCTCAATACCTGCATAAGCATATTGAGGATAAATGGTTTGATACGCCGTCGGCCCATAACCGATTCCGCTCCAAAAATACTCCTCGACGATGTTCCAAGAACCTTTCCAAGTATAATAACGATATGCCGTAGAAGAATCCGCAAGATTTCCAATGCTCATAAAGCGATGCTTGAATGAGCTCGGTAAAATCACGGAAAGCATCGGAAGGCTCAAAATGAAAAAGAATATCGTGCGTAACGTTTTCTTGGAATAGATGAATCCGAACACCAAAACGCTTGCAATCACTGCCAACCACGCACCGCGCGACCAAGTCAGAACGATACAAGACAGTACGGATAGCAACGAGATCAGATACAGTGTTTTTCCCTTTCCGCGAGGCGAACGAAGAAACGCCAATAAAACAAACGGAAGGACCAATACCAAATAAGAAGCAAGCACGTTTGGATTTTCAAAAAGAGAAACCGCTCGGTTGGAAATCTCCGAAAAATACTGACGGTCCACCCATGCATCCACTGAAACAGCGGCAAAGAAATATTGCAGAATTCCAAGCATTGCCACAATCGTTCCCGAAGAAATCAATGCTAACGTGCAACGCTTGAGCCATTGGGATGTTCGAATGAGATTTACCGTCAAGAAATAGCCAAACATCAAACAGCAGGAAAGCAATACTTCTTCCCAACCTTTTTGTTCGCTGACTGTAATTGCGCCCGAGAAGAAGATCAGCGCGAAGAACAGCAATACCGCAAGATCCAGCAATTCCATTCGCAAAAGTCTTTTTCCGCGAATCAATTTGACAAAATAGGAAATCGCAGTAATCAATACAATCATTCCCAAGATCGTAGACGGCACTGCAAAGAAAGAAAGGAACGGCAAGAAAAAGATCGCTAACAACACTCCGATTTCAGGCGTGTTTAAAACAATCAACAAAGCCATAAGCAAAAGAATTGCGAGAACAAGAAGCAAAGGATGAACAAAGAGTGTCAGCATACCCAAAAGCATTCCCAAAAAGATCAAAATATTGCTTTTTGTTCTGCTGGCTTTTAACGTAATTTCAAACGATTCTTTTCGGTATCCCAAGAATTCCGAACAAAGCATATTCGTAATCACGCCGGAATCCAAGGCACGAGCTAAGCTTTCCTTGGAAAGAAACATTGGAAGCGATATCACGCAAAGAACCACACCCGTAATCAAAGAGCTTAAATCCGCCTCTGTCAAATTCGGCAAAATCAAACGAATCAAATATACAAGAACGGTATATACTCCGAAGAAAAAGGTTGCCTTGCCGTAAGATTTTAAAGGAACACCAAGCCAGGAGCGCGCCGTGTTTTTAGTTTTACACAAGAACCAGCTTGTTTCAAACATTTTGGAAATACGAAGTCGTATTTTCCAAAACACCGCTTTAAATTTTGCACTGATGAAATGATTTCTGAGAAAACCGTTCTCAAACGCAGCTTGTTCCTTCGAATAGGAAGTGAAAATTTTTCCAAAAAATCCGTTACAAAAGGCAGAATAGATGGAATCGGTGAGTTTGTCTAGCAAAAATAAAATCAATCCGACCGACGCCGTCGATTTTTTGGTGCGCTTTTTCAAAGCTTTCGATTCGGTAGCTTCAAGAACTTCCGCGCCTTCGGCTTGAACTTTATTTTTCTTCAACATAATCACTCCTTTCCGAATTTTTCTAAAATATCAGGTCGATTTTTTAATGTCAGCGCCATTGCCTGCTCTTTGCGCCAACGGTCAATATTTTCATGATGTCCCGAGATCAACACGTCGGGAACCTTTACTCCGTGAAATTCATAGGGCCTTGTATATTGCGGATATTCCACAAGTCCACTCGAGATACTTTCCTGCTCATAACATTCAGGATCGGCAAGCACACCGTCGCAAAGACGCGCCACACTGTCCACCAGAATGCACGCGGGGATTTCTCCCCCTGTTAATACGTAATCTCCAATCGAGATCTCTTCATCCACGATCTCATCAATAATACGGCGATCCACGCCCTCATAGTGTCCGCACAAAATTACGACTTGGTCGTACGTAGCAAGCTCCTCTGCTTTTTTTTGCGTCAGAAGTGTGCCCGAGGGAGACATAAAGATCACTTTTTTCTTCAGATTTTGTTCCGCACGTTTTTCACAGATCGCATCATAACAGCGCGAGATCGGGGGAGCCATCATCAGCATTCCCTTGCCACCACCGTACGGTGTATCGTCGACACGGCGGTGCTTATCCTCGGAATAATCGCGAATCTGATAGGTCGCAATTTCGATCGCACCGCTTTTTTGTGCCCGCCCGATAATGCTTTCTCCCAAAACGTATTCTACAAGATCGGGAAACAAGGTCATAATATCAAAAATCATAGTTACCTCAAATCAGTCAAGCATTCCCTCGATCGGTCGAACGAAAATTCCCTTTTCAATATCCACGTGATCGATAAACTCCGCCACCGCAGGAATCATTCTCTCTCCGTTTGGGGTTTCTACCACGTAAATATCCGAAGCACCTCGATTGATCGTCTCAGAGAGCGTCCCGTAAACCTTTTGCGTATCGGCATCAATCACAGAAAGGCCGATCAGATCGGCAAGAAAATATTCGCCCTTTCCCAAATGAAAGTCCTTGCGTCTTGCATAAACGGTCTGTCCCTTCATTGCAAGCGCCAAATCCATCGTGTCTACCGTATCCAAAGTTAAAATTACAAACTGTTTAAAAACCGACGCTTTGGTTACTTTATATTCAATATAATCAGCACCCTTTTTGAGGTATAAACGACGAAGCGCCGTCAGCTCCTTGGGGGTATTACACCAAGACTCAAGCTTCAGTCCCCCAAAACAACCGTGCGTGTTGATCACCTTGCCACATTCAATATAAGGATTTTCCGTCATAAATAAACTCCAAGAATTTTTATACTAATCTTCCATATTATGATTATTATATCACAATTTTATTTTCTTTTCAACACTTTTGTAAATTAAATTCGATAAGTAATTCAATTATTGGAAAATAATTTACAAATAAGGCTTGCTTTTTCGAAAAAAATGTGGTATGATAATGTAAATTCAAAAATGGAGGAGTAATACTTTTATGGGTGGAAGTTGGATGAGCATTATTTTGATCGTCGTTATGTTTGTGGCGCTGTATTTCTTTATGATCAGACCGCAGAAAAAGCAGGAGCGTGAGATC
>JAFQPC010000162.1 GCA_017411935.1 Clostridia bacterium
GAGATTTTCGAACTTATGTAAGATCACGAACAGTGCGCCAATCACCATAAACTTATCGGCGATCGGATCCATAAACTTTCCGAAATCGGTAATCAGATTGTCTCTGCGCGCGATCTTTCCGTCGAGCATATCGGTCACCGCCGTCAGAATAAAGAGCACGGCGCAAATAAGACACGAAAGATAGAACGGGATCACACTGTCAGGGAGCATTCCCACGATCAGAAGCACGGGAACAAGGCAAAGACGAAGCAGCGTCAAGCGGTTCGGTAAATTCATTTTCATCACTTATATTCTCCTTTAAAGATCAGTCGTTTAACATCGCGCGTCCCATCAAATCGTAATCCAGCACCTCGCGGATCTTGACCTGAAGAAACGAACCGGGAGCAATTCTCTTTTCCGAACGGAAATAGACCTTGCCGTCGATCTCGGGCGCATCCTCAGCGCTTCTGCCAAAATGCATCTCGCTGACGGGATCGTAATCCTCGCAAAGAACGGTGATCGTTTTTCCGATCTTCGTTTCATTGCGCGCCTCATTGATCTCAAGCTGCTCCCGCATCAAAAGATCGGCGCGGTCCTGTTTTACCTGCTCGTCGATCTGATCGGGCAGATCGTACGCGGGCGTATCTTCCTCGCGCGAGTAGGGGAAGACCCCTGCGCGCTCAAACTTCGTCGCCCTCACAAACTCGCAAAGCTCCTCGAAATCTTCCTCGGTCTCCCCGGGGAAACCGACGATAAAGGTCGTGCGAATGACGATCTCGGGAATTTCCCGACGAAGCTTTTCGATCACGCCGCGAATCATCGCGCCGTCACCGTGGCGGTTCATCGCAGAGAGCATACGGTCGCTGATGTGCTGGATCGGCAGATCGATATATTTGAGGATCTTCGGATTATCACGCATCTCGGCAATGAGCTCATCGGTCACTTTGTCGGGATAGCAGTAAAGAATACGGATCCACGGGATCTCGGTCTCCTCGCTGATGCGACGCAAAAGCGAGGCAAGACGGTATTCCCCATAGAGATCCAATCCGTAGCGCGTGGTGTCTTGCGCCACGATATTCAGCTCGCGTACGCCGAGCGCCTCAAGCTGCTTTGCCTCGGCAACAAGATCTTCGATCGGACGGCTACGGAATTTTCCGCGAATCGCGGGAATCGCGCAGTAAGCGCAACGGTTGTCACAGCCTTCGGCAATTTTCAGATACGCGGTATATTCGGGCGTCGTCAAAATGCGGTCGCCACCAAGACGCACCTCATTTTTATCCTCAAACGAGGTGTATTTGCGGTGCGAGCCCTTCTTCTTTTTCACCGTCACCGCCTCGATCGCCTCAACGATATGATGAATGCTTCCCACACCGAGCACGGCATCGACCTCGGGAAATTCCTCGAGAATGCTCTCGCGGTAGCGCTCGGCAAGACAGCCCGTCACCACGATCGCCCTCAGATGATGATTTTTCTTGAGCCACGCAATATCGAGAATATTTTCAATGGCTTCTTTTTTGGCACTTTCAATAAAGCCGCAGGTGTTGATAATTACCACGTCGGCTTCGGTCTCCTCGGGCGTGATCTCATATCCCGCCGTCGCAACCTCATGTAACATAACCTCGGTGTCGAGCTGATTTTTCGGACATCCGAGGGAAACAAATCCAACCTTCACAAAAAAGTCTCCTTTTCTTTCTTCCAAAGGAAGAAACCTCTCCCTTTATGATACCATAAACTCACGCGTCTGTCAACCGAAAAACGCGGCTTAGGCAAAAATTTCAACCAGCTCCGAGGGGCGATCGAGCACAAAATCGGCATTGCTCTCGACGAGCACGGGGCGGTCACGGTAGCCCCACGAACAGCCAACCGTCAGCATACCCGCATTCTTGCCCGTCAGAACGTCAACCTCGCTGTCACCGATAAAAGCAGTCTCCGAGGGCGCAAAGCCGAGCGACGACGCGATCATTAACGGCACGGTGGGATCGGGCTTCTTCGGCAGATCGGTCTGCCCTGCCGCGGACGCGATCAAGCCTTCGGGCAGAAGGATCTTCACCAGCTCCTTGACGTAAACGTCCTGCTTGTTCGAGAGAACCGCCAAAGTATATCCGCGCTCTTTGAGCGCGAGAAGACTTTCGGGGATCCCCTCGTAACACTCGGTACAGTGCGTGTAGGTCTCACCGTACGCGGCGTGATAATCGCGAAAAACACGATCGACAAGGTCAGCGTCAGCTCCCTCGGGCAAGGACAGACGGATCAGCTCTCGCGCGCCGTTGCCAATGGCGCGGCGAATCTCGTCATAGCTCCGCTCGGGGTAGCCGTATTTGTTCATTGCAATGTTGACTCCCTCTCGGATCGACTCAATGGTATCGGCAAGCGTACCGTCCAGATCAAGGATCAGTAATTTTATGTTATCGTTTCTCATCAAACAAACTCCTCGCTATCTATTATCTTTCTTTAATTATATCACTCACCGCGCGCTCTGTCAACTTTTTGCGGAATTTTGATGGATTTTGATGGATTGCACAACAAATTTTTTGAAAAATTTTTAAAAATCGTCAAAAATCCTCTTTTCTAATAGAATAAAATGTGATATAATAATTATTTGGAAAGTTTTTTTGGATATTTCGAATATACGAATCAAAGGAGAATTTGGACTGTGATCAGAAACGATTTAAGAAACATCGCGATCATCGCGCACGTTGACCACGGAAAAACCACACTCGTGGATGAAATGCTCAAGCAGGGCGGAATTTACCGCGAAAATCAGGAAACCGTGACCCGCGTCATGGACTCGGGCGACCTTGAAAAGGAACGCGGAATTACCATTCTCGCAAAGAATACCGCCGTACACTATAAGGACACCAAGATCAATATCATTGATACCCCCGGACACGCCGACTTCGGCGGCGAGGTCGAGCGTATTCTGAAGATGGTCAACGGCGTACTTCTGCTCGTCGACGCGGCAGAGGGACCGATGCCTCAGACGAGATTCGTGCTTCAGAGAGCGCTTGAGCTCAATCACAGAGTCATCGTCGTCATCAATAAGATCGACAAGCCCGACGCGCGCCTTGGCGAGGTCGAGGACGAGATCCTCGAGCTTCTCATCGACCTTAACGCATCGGACGAGCAGCTCGACAGCCCGATGCTCTACTGTTCGGGCAGAGCGGGTACGGCAACCGAGGACCCCGACGTCGAGGGTACGGATCTGCTTCCCCTCTTTGATAAGATCCTCGAGTATATCCCCGCGCCCGAGGGTGACGAGGACGGCGAGCTTCAGCTCCTCGTTTCCTCGATCGACTACAGCGAATACGTCGGACGCATCGGTATCGGACGCATCGAGCGCGGCTCGATCCGTACGAACCAGGACGTTTATATGTGTAACTACCACTCGGACACCGCGCCCAAGAGAACGAGGATCGTCTCGCTCTATCAGATCGACGGTCTGGTGCGCGTTCCCGTCGAGAGCGCAAAGATGGGTGACATCGTCTGCTTCTCGGGTGCGGAAAATATCTCGATCGGCGACACAGTCACCTCGCTGAATGCGCCCGAACCTCTCGAGTTTGTAAAAGTCAGCGAGCCGACGCTTGAGATGACCTTCTCGGTCAACGACAGCCCCTTTGCAGGCAAGGAAGGAAAATTCGTCACCTCGCGTCAGCTCCGCGACCGTCTCTACCGTGAGCTCCTCAAGGACGTTTCTCTGCGAGTCGAGGACGGTGAGACGACCGATGAATTTAAGGTCGCAGGACGCGGCGAGATGCACCTCTCGATCCTCATCGAGACGATGCGCCGCGAGGGATATGAGATGACCTGCTCGAACCCCCGAGTGCTCTTCAAGGAGATCGACGGAGTCAAGTGCGAGCCGATGGAGAGAGTCACGCTCGACGTTCCCACCGACTATGTCGGCGCCGTCGTCGAAAAGCTCGGTCAGAGAAAGGGCGACCTGCTTGAAATGAACCCCGTGGGCAACCGTATGAGAATCGAATATTCGATCCCCTCGCGCTGCTTGTTTGGCTACCGTTCGGAATTTCTGACCGCAACGCGCGGCGAGGGCATTATGAATACCCTCTTTGATGGCTATCAGCCTTACCGAGGTGAAGTCACGATGCGCTTTACGGGCTCGCTCGTCGCTTCCGAGACGGGAGAGACGACCCGCTACGGTCTCTATAACACGCAGGAACGCGGAAACCTCTTTGTCGGACCGCAGACCCCCGTGTATGAGGGAATGATCGTCGGAGAGAACCCGAAGAACGACGACATTGCCGTCAACCCCTGCAAGAAAAAGCAGCTCACCGCGATCCGTTCGGCGGGTGCCGATGAAAAGCTGTTGCTTACGCCCCCCGTCATTTTCAGCTTGGAAGAAGCGATCGAGTTCATCACCGACGACGAGCTCATCGAGGTCACACCCAAGTCGATCCGACTTCGCAAGAAGATCCTCAATACCGAGCTTCGTATGAAAGCAATGATGAAAGCAAGACGCGAAGCAGCCGCAAAGTAAGCACAAACCGTTTTTGAAAGTTTTTGATCCAACTTTTTTCAAAAAGTTGGCAGGGTCTTGGGGCAGCGCCCCAAGTCGATGCCCGCAGGCATCGAAATCCCCAATCGTTCAATAGCGCCCGAAAGAGGGTGAATTCTTTGCCAAGGCAAAGAAAAGGGAGAAAACCACAAGTGGGGTTTTCTCCCTTTTCTGTTTCTATCTATGATCTCTCTCCAATGCGTTCAAAAATCCGTTCCCCGTATAGATGGTAAAACCAAAATGCTCTCCTCCGCTACCCGTCACCTCATAACCACCCTTCTCCAGCTTGTACTTGATCTCCTGACAC
>JAFQPC010000163.1 GCA_017411935.1 Clostridia bacterium
GATCGCCCGTGCGGCGGTTGCCGATCCGCCCGTGATGATCCTCGACGAGGCGACCTCGTCGATTGATACGCGTACCGAGGCGCTTGTCCAGAAGGGAATGGACGCCCTGATGAAGGGAAGAACCGTCTTCGTGATCGCGCACAGACTTTCGACGGTACGCAACTCCGACGTGATCATGGTGCTCGAGCAAGGCGAGATCATCGAGCGGGGAACACACGAAAAGCTCATTGAGGAGCGAGGAAAATATTATCAGCTCTATACGGGAGCATTTGAATTGGAGTAATTCCAAAAATGCTCCGAAAGGAGAAGACGATGCAATATTCTTTGGGAATTGACATTGGTTCAACGACCGTCAAAACCGTTCTGACCAAGGACGGTTCGGTCGTTTATGAAAAATATGAGCGACACATGTCGCAGGTGCGCGCAAAGGCGCTTGAGATGCTCGAGGAGATCCGTCCGATGCTTATGGGAGAGCGCTTTACCGTTGCTCTCTCGGGATCGGCAGGACTCGGTCTTGCCGAGGCGTGCGGTATCCCCTTCGTGCAAGAGGTTTTTGCGACGGGAGAGGTCGTTAAAAAGCTTGAGCCAGACACCGCTGCTGTGATTGAGCTTGGCGGCGAGGACGCGAAGATCATCTTCTTTGAGGGTGGCACCGACGAGCGAATGAACGGAAGCTGCGCGGGCGGTACGGGCGCGTTTATTGATCAGATGGCGACCTTGCTTGACCTTGACGCCGACGAAATGGACCGTCTGAGCCTTGCCCACACGAAGATCTATCCGATCGCTTCGCGTTGTGGGGTGTTTGCCAAGACCGACATTCAGCCTTTGCTCAATCAGGGGGCGAAGAAAGAGGACGTGGCGGCAAGTATTTATCAGGCAGTGGTCAATCAGACGATCGCGGGACTTGCGCAGGGTCGAAAGATCGCGGGAAAGGTGCTTTTTCTCGGCGGACCTCTGTATTACTGTCACGGCTTGCGCGAACGCTTTAAGGAGACCTTGAAGCTCTCGGACGAGGAAGCGATCTTCCCCGAATACGCACGCTATGCCGTCGCGATGGGCGCGGCGATCTACGCCGAGCGGACGGGGAAGGATACCGACGTGGAAACGCTGACCGATCACATTCGCAAGAGTTTGACGCAAGCGGTTTCGTCGAACCGTCTCCCCCCGCTTTTTGAAAATCGCGAGCAATACGATGCTTTCCACGAACGGCACGCCAAAGCCGACGTGGCAAAGCGCGCCATTGAGACCTATGAGGGGCGGGCATATCTTGGCATCGACTGCGGAAGCACGACGACCAAGATGGTGCTTCTCTCGGAAGAAAAAGAAATTCTGTTTTCTTATTACAGCTCCAACCGAGGCAATCCCGCCGAGATCGTGCGGGAACAGCTCGGAATCATCTATGCCCTTTGCGGTGACCGTATTACGATCGCGGGAAGCGCGGTGACGGGCTACGGAGAAGAACTGATAAAAAATGCTTTTGGCGTTGACCTCGGAGTGGTCGAGACCATTGCACATTACACCGCGGCAAAATACTTTTTGCCCGAGGTGGACTTTATTCTGGATATTGGCGGACAGGACATCAAGTGCTTCCGCATTCGCAACGGCGCGATCGACAGCATCATGCTCAATGAGGCGTGCTCATCGGGTTGCGGCTCGTTCATCGAGACCTTTGCCCGTTCGATGGGATATGAGATCGACGAGTTTGCGAGCCGCGGACTTTTCAGTCCCGCGCCCGTCAATCTCGGAAGCCGCTGTACCGTCTTTATGAACTCCTCGGTCAAGCAGTCGCAACGCGACGGCGCGACGGTCGAGGATATTTCGGCGGGACTGTCGGCAAGTGTTGTCAAGAACGCCATATATAAGGTCATTCGCGCGGGTAGCGCCGACGAGCTCGGCGAGCATATCGTGGTGCAGGGCGGTACCTTTTACAACGATGCCGTACTTCGCTCTTTTGAGCTTGAGCTCGGACGCGAGGTCGTTCGTCCCGCGATCGCGGGATTGATGGGCGCGTACGGTGCGGCGCTCTATTCGATGCGACTTTCGGAGAGCACGCTGATCTCGCCCGAGGCACTTCGCGACTTCAAGCATACCTCGACGGCGGCGACCTGCCACGGCTGTACCAATCACTGCCACCTGACGGTCAACACCTTCTCGGGCGGTAAGAAGTTTATTTCGGGCAACCAGTGTGAGCGCGGACTCGGTCTTGCAAAGACGGCAGAGGCTGTGCCCAATCTGCACGAATTCAAGCGAAACTATCTGACGGGACTTTCCGAGCGTCAGCCCGAGACGGTCACGCGCGGTACGGTCGGATTTCCGCTTGCGCTCGGCATGTACGAGCTCCTGCCACTGTGGCACGGCATTTTCACTTCGCTCGGCTTTGCGGTGAAGATCTCCAAGATGTCGAGCAAGCGCACCTATGAGCGCGGTCAATTCTCAATTCCGTCGGATACGGCGTGCTATCCCGCAAAGATCATGCACGGACATATCGAGGAGCTGGTAGCGGACGGCGTAGATGCGATCTTCTATCCCTGCCTTTCCTACAACATCGACGAAAAGCATTCCGACAACCACTATAACTGCCCCGTCGTCGCTTACTATTCCGAGCTTCTGCGCGGAAATATGGAGTCGCTCGATAGAGTCAAATTCCTTTACCCGTATTTGAATATCAACAGCGAGCGCGAGCTCGTCCGCGGATTGCAACGGTATCTTGCCGATTTTTACGGCAAGATCGGTACGGCGGAGCTTCGCCGCGCCGTCAAGCAGGGCTTCCGACAGTATGAGGACTATATGGCAGCGGTGCGCGCCGAAGGCGAACGCGCGCTTGCCTTTGCAAGAGAGCACGGCAAGCGCGTGATGATCCTTGCGGGCAGACCCTATCACGCCGATGCTGAGATCGGACACGGCATTGACAAGCTGGCAACCTCGCTCGGCTTTGTGGTCGTCAGTGAGGACAGCGTTTGTCACCTTGCCGAGCCTGCTTCGGTTCGTGTGCTCAATCAGTGGACCTATCACGCAAGACTTTACCGTGCGGCACGCTATGCCGCCGAGCATTCGGATACCGAGCTCGTTCAGCTCGTTTCGTTCGGCTGCGGCGTTGACGCCATTACGACCGACGAGGTTCGTTCGATCCTCGAGGTAAGCGGAAAGTTCTATACACAGATCAAGATCGACGAGATCACCAACCTCGGCGCGGTTCGCATCCGACTTCGCAGTCTGATCGGCGCGCTTGAGCAGTAAAGGGGGAGAGGATTATGGCAAAGAAAAAAGAAAAAACCTACATCTCCTTTACCGAGGAAATGCAGAAGGATTATACCGTGCTCGTGCCGAATATGCTTCCGATGCACTTTACGCTGATCGCCAAGGTCTTTCAGAACTTCGGTATTCGCGCCGAGCTTCTCCAGACCCAGGGACAGCACATCAAGGATACGGGGCTGAAGTACGTACATAACGATACCTGTTATCCTGCGATTCTCGTCATCGGTCAGTTTATTGATGCTCTGCAGAGCGGAAAGTACGATCCGCACAAGACGGCGCTCATTCTGTTTCAGACGGGCGGTGGCTGTCGCGCGTCGAACTATATCAATCTGCTTCGAAAAGCACTTGAAAAGGCGGGATATCCTTACGTTCCTGTCATTTCAATGAGCCTTACGGGGCTTGAGGATCACCCCGGCTTCCATATGGGATTCAAGATGGTGCGTCGACTGATGTACGCCGTGCTCTACGGCGATCTTCTGATGCTTCTGCGCAATCAGTGCCGTCCGTACGAGATCCGCAAGGGCGAGAGCGAGGAGCTTGCGCTTGCGTGGACCGACCGTCTTGCAAAGGAAATGGACACGGGTGCGAAAATCTCCTATAAGAAGGTCAGGGAGAATTATCGCAAGATCATTGCTGACTTTGAGCGCATTCCGCGTGCCGAGCAAAAGCGTGTTCGCGTTGGTGTCGTTGGCGAGATCTTTGTGAAATATTCGCCACTCGGCAACAACAATCTTGAGGATTTCCTCGTCAAAGAGGGGGCTGAGGTGACGGTTCCAGGGTTGCTCGACTTCTGTCTCTATTGTGTCTATAATAGTATGATGGATACCGAAAATCTCGGACGGAACAAGGCGCAGTATCCGATCTGGAAGATCGCGTACCGTTTCTTTACGAAGAAGCAGAACGATCTGATCGAGGTCATCAAAGAATGCTCCGAGTTTGATCCCCCCACGCCCTTTGCGCATACCGTTTCGCTCATTCAGGGCTATATCGGTATCGGCGCGAAGATGGGAGAGGGTTGGCTTCTTACGGCAGAGATGCTTGAGCTTGCCGACAAGGGCATCAAGAACATCGTTTGCACCCAGCCGTTCGGCTGTTTGCCCAACCATATCTGCGGCAAGGGAATGATGCGTCCGA
>JAFQPC010000164.1 GCA_017411935.1 Clostridia bacterium
CTGCCATTTGCGCCGTCGTATATCCCATAATCTGACGCATCTCATGAATACGCAGCGCTACTTTCTCAAGTTGTTTTACATCTGATTGATTTGTCATAATTACCAAAAATCCTTTCAGTATACTGAATAAAAAAACGTCTCAAGAAGAAAAATCTTGAGACGAGTACAAAATACCCGCGGAACCACTCAAATTACGGAAAACCGCCACTCAGAACTCCTATAAGTCCTTGCCCTTAACGCGGGAAACGTGAAACCCTAACCTCTGCTCGAATTTCCGACTCGGAAGTGATGGGTAGATCGGCTTTTTGCAATCGGCTCACACCAAACGCCGACTCTCTGTTTGCTTATGATGCCCTACCGTCTTCGTCACAGTCTTTTCTCTTATATATATATACATTTTATCATTTTCTCGCATAAAAGTCAAACATTTTATTCTTCAAAAATATACAAAGTTTCAAAAACTTCGACCTATTTTTTGTGCATTATTATCAAATATTTGATTTTTGAAAATTTCCACTTGACAAAATACTCATTTAATGGTTAAATATACTTATGAAAAAAGACAATGACGGAAATCTTACCTCTTTACACGAATGTTACAGAGAGTCGGCGCTTGGTGTGAGCCGATACGGACGGTATTGAGGCACTCTTTCCCGAGTCGGTCTTGTCAACGCGAAAGCCAGTAATGAGATCCGGGTGCCCCCGTTATAGGGCAAGGCCTTACTAAGGGCTGTGAAGTGATTTCCCTTCTTGGGGGTAATCAGGGTGGTACCACGGATATATCATTCGTCCCTGAAGCCGTAGACACGGCTCAGGGCTTTTTTGTTTGATATTTAATATCTGAAAGGAGATATTTACAAATGATGAGACAAATTGTAATCAGCGATGCAACAATGAAACAGACCTCTGAGGATCTGCGCCTTACGTTCAAGGAAAAGATCGAGCTATCGAAGCTTTTGGATAAGATCGGTGTTGATCTTATCGAGCTTGATGCCATCAAATCGCCTCGCATTGATGCCCTCCTCATCAAGTCGATCGTCGCTGCTGTCAATGGCAGCCGTATTGCTGTTCCCGTAGAGCTTTTGAATAACGAAAACCTCGAACGGACTTGGGCTGCTCTGAAAAACGCAAAAAATCCGCGTCTTCAGGTTTGCGCTCCCACAAGCTCCGTACAAATAGAATACCTCTTCCACAAAAAGCCCGAGGCAATGCTCGACGCGATCGGTCAGACGGTTGCCGCCTGCCGCGCGCTGTGTGCTGACGTAGAGTTCGTTGCCGATGATGCTACCCGCAGTGACAGTGACTTTCTTGTAAAGGCTGTCGAGACCGCCATCGCGGCAGGAGCAACCACGGTAACCCTGTGTGATACCGCAGGAACGATGCTCCCCTCGGAATTCGCAGATTTTATCCGCGCGCAGTATGATGCGATCCCCGCCCTTCGCGAAGTCACGCTTGGTGTTTCTTGTGCTAACACTATCGCAATGGCAGACGCTTGCGCCGTGATGGCGGTGGCAGAAGGTGCGGCACAGATTCGTGCGGCGGCGTACACACTCTCGGAGACCTCTCTCGCAAACGTCACCCGAATCCTTACTGCCAAGGCAGATTCGCTGAATGCGTCCGTTGGTGTAAAAGCAACGCAACTCAGCAGAATCATTGCTCAGATCGACTGGCTTTGCCAGACAGGCAAAGCACAACCTACCGCGACCGAATCCGAGAATGACGATGGAATCTTCCTGACGGCACACGACACCGAAGAAGCGGTTGCCGCAGCAACGGTAAGACTTGGATACGATCTTTCTGCGGAAGACGTACAAAAGGTATACACGGCATTCCGACAGATCGCGGACAAAAAAGAAAAGGTCACCTTCAAGGAGCTCGACGCGATCGTAGCATCGTCGGCAATGCAGGTGCCCTCCACCTATAAGCTCGATACCTATGTCATCACCTCCGGAAACACGATCTCTGCTACCGCACACATCAAGCTCATCAAAAACGACACCCCTGTGGAAGGCGTTTACATTGGCGACGGCTCGATCGATGCCGCTTTCCAAGCAATTGAAAAAATCACCGGTTGTCACTACGAGCTCGACGACTTCCAGCTTCAGGCGGTCACCGAGGGACGTGAGGCGATGGGTCAGACCGTAGTCAAGCTTCGTGCGGGGGACAAGGTCTATTCGGGCAGAGGTATCTCTACCGACATTGTGGGCGCAGGTATCCAGGCATATCTGAGTGCCTTGAATAAAATTGTTTATGAGGAGGAAATCGAATGAAACTTTCTTTTTCCACCAGAGGATGGCCCAACCTTTCCTTTGATGAAATGCTCGACGTAGCCATGGATATGGGCTTTTCGGGTGTTGAAGTATATAATCTGACAAAATTTGACCCATTGATGGAAAAAGGCGGTCCGTTCCACAAATACAATACTGCCGCTACGGTTCGCCAGCTCCGAGACAGAGGACTTTCGATCCCCTGCTTCGACACCTCTCTGGATATCTCGTTGGATGAAACCTCGGTATCGACGGTCAAAAATCTGATTGAAATTGCGCACAATGCGCGTGTCCCCTACGTTGTCGTCTGTGCTTTACACGATAACGAGGACGCGGTAGTTTCGGCACTGAGCGAGCTCTTGCCCGTCTCTGAAGCAAGCAACGTAAGTATTTTGATAAAAACCAGCGGAATTTACGCCGACACAAGCCGTCTTCGCGCAATGCTTGACCGCTTCGCCAGCGACCATCTTGCGGCACTGTGGGACGTTCACCACCCTTACAGAGATCACGGCGAGACGGGCGACCAAACGATCAAAAATCTCGGAGCGTACGTCGCACACGTTCATATGCGTGACTCGGACGACAATGGCGAATATCAGCTGATCGGCGAAGGAACGATGCCGATCGAAGACGTAATGCGCGCTCTTTCGTCGGTCAATTACGATGCCTTTATCTCGCTTGAGTGGAAGCCCGAATGGCTTGAGGATCTTCAAGATCCCGAAATCATTTTCCCGCATTTCGTCAACTACATGTCTCATTTCCACTCCACCCGAGACATGAAAAAGAATCTCTACTTCAACCA
>JAFQPC010000165.1 GCA_017411935.1 Clostridia bacterium
GACGGCGAAGCTCGGCTTTGTCGCCTGCCTCATATGCACGGCGCGTTTTCAGCCCTAGCTCATACTTCACAGCGAGCGCGTCGCAGAGAGTTGCTTCCGAAGCAAAAATGTATCCGTAACGTCGGCTCTTTTTTGCAGTGGCGTGAAGCTTTTCGGCAAATTCTTCGTATCGTACCCCTGCTCCCGCTTTCACAGTATAGTCGAGAAAATCGTTAAAACAATCGGCATAAAGCATATATTTGGCAGGATTTCTCGGGTTGCCCTCGTAGGGAACGACTTCGTTGGGAAGGTCGATATTCATAAACTCGTCAAAGTCGATGCCGATGACACTTTTGAATTTCTTCTTAATGGTTGCTTCGTCGGTCACGCCCTTTGCATACTGTGCAAGATAGAAGAGCGCAGGAAGCTGCGCAAAGTGCGAGCCTTCACCTCCGTCATCTCCCCATAGCGTCATAAATGCGTGGCGGATCTTGTGCTTTTTGCAAGCATTGAGGGCAGGGAGCATCGCGTTGATACTGAAACGGTTAAAGGGAACAAGTCCGCTCCAACCGCGGATACCGCCCGCAAACCAAGTCTTTTTCGAAATCTGGAGATGATTTTCGATCATATCCGAATATTTCTGTTCTTCGGTTTGGTAATAATCCCAATAGACAGGAATGACATCGTTGGGAAAACTCTCGACGACGTGCTTGGGAACCTCTGCCTTGGGAATAAAATATTTTCCGCCGCACCACGAACGGAAATACATATCCGACCAGATCATCAGCTCGTAGTTGTATTTTTTCGCGATCTCGCGGATGCGTTCCAAGTGGCGTGTCATCAAAGTGTTGATATCCTCGTAGCCGTAGCGGTCAAGGTGCTTTCCGCGACCGAGCATATGCGCCTCGTCCATACCAATATGAATTTTTCGGGAAGAGAAACATTCCGAAAGAGTCGCAAACATATGGTCGATAAATTCGTAGGTGCGCTCGTCGTCGACCATCAGAATGTCGCCGCAATCAACGGGGAGCTGCTTCCAACGAAGCGTTGCATTGAGATGCGCCAGCGTTTGTACGCAGGGAATGACAGTCATTCCGAGAGAAGCGGCAAACGCGTCGATCTCTTTCATTTCTGTTTTTGTGTAGCGACCGCGCATATAGCCGAGGTAGGGCTCGCCGTCCACCTCATAGGTGTCCTCGGTGTAAAGCATTACACAGTTGTAACCGATCTTTTTCAACAGGGGAAGAAACCGCTTGAGTCCGTCCATACTCATCACGGCGTTTCTTGACATATCAATCATAACTCCAAACGTGTCAAATTTCTTTCTCATAAGTACGTCCTCACTTTTTCGTTTTGTCCTATTGGACCTTACCAATATTATACCATTTTCTCCCGAAAAGTCAAGTTTTTTCAGAAAACAAGATGGGGAAAAGCACCAAAAAAAGATGGCTTTTTTTATCAAAAATAACAAAATTTCCTTTGAGACATAAAAGTTTTCGAATTTCCTTGACACCCCCCGAAAAATATGGTAAACTGAACGCGAAAAGCTAGAAAATTTAAGTCGAGGTGCCTAAAAATGAGTCTTCACGAATATTGTTCTTTTTTTGAAAAAACACATCAAAATGTCAAAAAAGAAGAAAATTCTTTTATTCGTATTATGACTTCGAATATCTTGCACAGTCGTGCGGGAGAGCCTGCCAAAAAAAACTGGGAAGAACGTGTGGATATTATGTCAGCGGTCTACCTGACGTTTCTTCCTGATTTCCTTGGATTACAGGAAGTCGGCTATCAGCAGTATGAACCTTTTTTGCGACGTCTTTCCGAGGTGTATGCCACACCGAACACACCACTTGGTGAACACCCCAATTATACGTATCACGAAGCCGAGTATATCCAAAATCACGTGCCGATTTTTTATAACAAACACAAATACCGAGTGCTCGACAGTCGATACCATCTTTTCGAAGAACAAAGCCTTTGGGGATATCAGTGGGCACTATATCAATCGCGAGAGAACCCCGAACAAAAACTGATTCATATGAATCTGCATTTCTTTTCGGGACTCCCGGACCAGAGAAAAAGAGGTGTTCTTGACACCCATCGAGAGCTTGTGCATCTGCGTCGTCACTATCCAAGTGTTCCTATTGTTGTGACAGGGGATTATAACTTGACCGAGCATGACGAAAGCTTTGCTCTCTTGCTCGACGGACTTTCGATGAAAACGGCAATGCACCTGACGGAGCGCAACGACAATCATATCGGCTGGTGTCATGAGGTTGGCTCGATGGATCTTGTAATGGGAAAGGGAACCTACGATCATATTTCGATTACTCCCGATCTTCTTGAAGTTAAGCTTCACCGAGTTCTTTACGATGAACAGATGGTTGGAGGAAGCGATCACAATCCAATGTTTATTGATGTAAAACTGCGCTGAGGAGAAAAATATGACAAAACAAGAGCTCTGTAAATTTTTTGAAGAAACGCATAAAAACGTAAAAAAAGCAGACGAGTCATATATTCGTATTATGACCTCGAATATTCGTCATTCTCGCTGTGATAAGCAATCTGCCGAAACGTGGGAAGAAAGAGCAGAGATTCAGGCAGCGATGGTTCTGACGTTTTTGCCCGATTTTCTCGGTCTGCAGGAGGTCAGCTATCAGCAGACGCCGAAGCTTTGTGCGCTTCTTTCGGACGTATATGCAACGCCGAATACGCCTCTGGGAGATTTTATCAACTATCCTTATCATGGCGTAGACTATATTCAAAATCACATTCCGATTTTTTATAATAAGCTGAAATATGAAGAATTGGAAAGCCGTTACCATCTTTTCTCAATGAGCGGTCTGCACGGTTATCAGTGGGCGCGTTACCGTTCGAAAGAGAATCCCGAGCAGTGTTTTATTCATATCAATATGCACCCTCACTCGGCAGACGATCAAGCAACGATCTGCTTTCGTGAGGTTCGTCGTGAGCTTGAGCATCTTCGCCGACTCTATCCGCACACGCCGATCTTCTTCTCGGGCGACTATAATATGCAGTATTTCCGCGACGATTTCAAATATCTGTTTGACGGAATGGCAATGGAGACGGGAATGCTGATCGCCGAGCAGAGCGACGGAATCGAGTGCTGGAGCCACGCTCCGGGATCGATGGATTGCCCCAAGGCGATGACGGCGATCGACCATATTACAGTCACGACCGAGCACGTTGACGTTAAGCTTCACCGAATTTTGCTCGATGAGTATTTGGCATTTTCCAGCGACCACTGTCCGATGTTTATCGACGTAAAGCTGAAGTAAGGAGAAAATGATGTTACAAAAAGAATGGATCGAAAAAATTAAAGGCTACGGGCACGCCAATATCGAAAAAGCGGACGAAAGCTACATTCGTATTATGACTTCGAACGTCCTGCACAGTCGTGCCGACGAGCTTCCCAAAAAGACGTGGGAAGAGAGAGTTGATATTATGTCGGCGGTGTATTTAACCTTTTTGCCCGATTTTCTCGGCTTGCAAGAGGTCAGCTATCAGCAGACTGAGCCGTTTTTGAGACATCTTGCCGAGGTGTACGCCACGCCCGACACACCGCTCGGAGATTGTCCGACCGCGCCCTATCACGGTGTGGATTATATTCAGAATCATACGCCCGTTCTTTATAATAAGCATAAATATGAAGTGCTCGACAGCCGTTTCCACTTCTTTGAAAACGACGGTCTGCATGGCTATCAGTGGGCACTCTATCGCGCAAAGGACAACCCCGCGCAAAAGATCATTCATATGAATATGCACCCGCACTCAAACAGCAATCTCAATATGCCAGGCTTTGAGGAAGTGCACGAAGAACTTGCGCATTTGCGCCGACACTATCCGACCACCCCCATTTTCCTGACGGGTGACTATAACGCATGCTATACCGAGCGTCAGATGCAGGTGCTCTTTGAGGGACTTGATATGACGAGCGGAATGTTGGTTGCCGAGCAAAGCGATGGCACAGATTGCTGTTGCCACCCGCTTGGTTCGACCAAATATCCCAACTCGGAAACCGCGATCGATCACGTGGGCGTAACGACCGACCTTGTCGATGTCAAGCTCCACCGTGTGCTTCTTGATGAGGTGATCGCAATGGGAAGTGACCACTGCCCGATGTTCATCGACGTGGCGATCAAAGCCGAGAAATGATAAAGGAGAAAAAATATGAACTGTGATTATTTGTTCGAAAAGAAATTTTCGGAGCACAGAAGCGCGAAAAAAGCGGACGAAAGTTATATCCGTATTATGTCGTCGAACGTGCTTCACACCCACGACGGTTATTCGAGACGGCTTGCCAATCTTCAGCAGATCCCCTATCACGAGAGAGCCGAGTATCTGGCAAAGTGTTATCTGACCTTCCTGCCCGACTTCCTTGGTTTGCAAGAGGTCAGCTATGAAATGGAGCCGATCCTTTTTGACCTGTTGAAAGAGGTGTATGCCCCCGCAGCCGCACCGATGGGCGATCACGTAAACTATCCGTATCACGGAACCGATCATATTCAGAATCATACGCCGATTCTCTATAATAAGCACAAATACGAGCTTCTTGACTGCCGTTTCCACAATTTCGAAGCAGGCGGACTTTGGAGCTACGAGTGGGGACTTTATCGCTCCAAGGAAGACCCCACGAAGAAGATCGTTCACATGAATCTGCACTATCCGTCAAGCTCGGCAAAGCAATTCTTTGGCGCGGCGGTCGAGGACGTGCACGAGGAGATCTTGCATTTGCGCCGCCTCTATCCCCAAATCGCTATCGTGATCACGGGCGACTATAACTGCCGTTATACGACCGAGCACTATCAGAATATGGTGCGCGATCTGCCGATGACCTCGGGAATGCTCGTTGCCGAGGACGGAGAGCCGAATGAGAACATCATTGACCACGAGACCGTCACCACCGACGTTCTTGACGTCAAGGTTCATAGATCTCTTTGGTGGCGCGGCTTTGATAAGCTGACCGACCACCCGCCTACGTTTGTTGACGTGGTTTATAAAACGAAAGGGGAATAAGAAATGAATCTTCTGGAAAAAATGGACAAGATCGAGGAACTCGGCTTTGAAAAAATGCGCCTGCCCGATCCTTGCTATACGCCGACCATTCGCGTTATGACCTCGAATGCTCTGCATACGGGTGACGGAAAATCGAGACAGGCAAGAGACGAGGGAAATGTCTTCCAAAAGAGACTGGATACGCTTGCGGCAGTATATCTGAGCTTTATGCCCGATTTTCTCGGTGTGCAGGAGCTTTCCTATACGATGATGCCCGAGCTGATGGCAAGAATCGGTTCGGTCTACGCCATTCCCGAAACGCAAATGGGAGATATTGCGACCTACGAATATCACGGCTATTTCCATCAGCCCAACCATTTTCCGACGCTTTATAATAAGCACAAATATGAGGTGCTCGAAAGCCGCTTCCACCGCTCTCCGGTAGGTACGATCTGGGGATACCATTGGGCGCTCTACCGTTCGAAGGACAACCCCTCGCATCGCTTTATCCATATGAATCTGCACTTTTTCTATAATAATAACGAGGAGCAGTGGCCCGAGATCGACGAGACCCATCGTGAGCTCGTGCATCTGCGCAGAATGTACCCGAACGTGCCGATTTTCGTGACGGGTGACTACAATATGAGAAGAACGCACAAGCACTTTGATATGCTCTTTGACGGACTTTCGATGGAGAGCGCTATGATGCTTGCCGAGGACGGACAGAAGAGCGAGCTTCATATCGACCATATCTCGGTGACGACCGATCTGATGACGCCGATCTTCCACCGCAAGCTGGATATGAGTGCCTTGCCTTTTGCCAGCGACCACGCGCCGCAGTTTGCCGATTTTGTGATGAAGGAGGGAGAATAAAAATGAATTTCTACGAGTTGCAGGAATATTTCAAGTCGAATGCACTTGGCAACGTCAAGAAAGAAGATGAATCCTACCTTCGTGTGATGTCCTCGAATGCTTTGGCTTCGGGAGACGGAAAGCAGCAGGCGCCTGATGCGCTTCCGATGGAAAAGAGAATGGATATTCTTTGCGCGATGTATCTCGCGTACAAGCCTGATTTTCTTGGAATCCAAGAGGTCGATATTCTGATGGAGCCCGAGATCTTGGAGCGCTTGGATGCGGCGTACGCAATGGTTCCTGCCAAGATGGGAGATTACGTGTACCACCGCGTTGACTATCAGCAGAACTATACGCCTCTGTTTTATAACAAGCATAAATACGAGCTCGTGGATACTCGCTTCCATTTCTTCAACGTGATGGGAATGTGGGGATATCAGTGGGCGCTTTACAAATCCAAGAAAAAGCCGGGGAAAAAGTATATCCATATGAATCTGCACTTTTTCTATCAAGCAGACGAGCGTCAGCTTCCGGGAGTGGAGGACGTTCACTATGAGCTGATGCACCTGCGCAGAATGTACCCGAACGTGCCGATCTTCGTGACGGGAGATTATAATATGCTCCATACGGGGGAATATTATAAATATCTCTTTGAGGGACTTTCGATGGAAAGCGGAATGCTCGTAGCAGAGAAGAACGACGGTGTGATGTGTTGGAACCACGCGCTGGGCTCGACCGAGTGCCCGAAGAAAATAACGGCGATCGACCACGCATCGGTCACCACCGACCTTTGTGATGTCAAGCTTCACCGCATTCTTCTCGACGAAGAGATCGCTAAGTCCA
>JAFQPC010000022.1 GCA_017411935.1 Clostridia bacterium
CCCCTACCAAGGTGGGTGAAACTCCGCCCCCGTGTCCCCTCGGCGCACACACGAAATTCTATCACAAAAATAATTTCAATAAAAATCGCATCCCAAAACTCTTGGGACGTAGGGTCCAAGAGTTTTGTTCCTCAGAAAGCCGAAAACCGCACAGAGAAAATGGCAACACAACCAACTTCTTCCGTGCAGTTTTCTTTTGGTACTTTTCTTTTTTAAAAGAAAAGTACAAAAAATCCTTCCCTATCTATCTACATCTACCCAAGCAATACGTCAAAGAGAAGCATCAAGGCAAAGCCTGCGAGGAGCGAATAGGTCGCGGCTCGCTCGCTTCCGTGCGAGTGCGTCTCGGGGATCATTTCATCCGAGATGACGTAGAGCATCGTACCGCCTGCAAAGGCAAGCGCAAACGGCAGGATCGCCGTCGAAATGCTGACGGCAAAGAAACCGATCAGCGTTCCGAGCACCTCGACCACACCCGTCATCAGAGCGATCACAAAGGTACGTCCGCTGCTCATTCCCGACGCAAGCATCGGCGCGATGATGACCATACCCTCGGGGATATTCTGAAGCGCGATACCACCCGCCACGGTCAGCGCCTGCGCCGCGTCGCCCGTACCGAAGCTGACGCCTGCGGCAATACCCTCGGGCAGATTGTGAATGGCAATGGCGATGACAAAGAGCAGGACCTTGTTGAGCTGCTCGGTCTTCTCCGAGTGCGTCTCCTGATCCACGCCCGTCATCTTGTGCAGATGCGGTACGAGCTTGTCGACAAGGTTCAGACAAATCGCGCCGCAGAAAATGCCGACCACCGTAATGAGGATCGAAAATTTTCCGCCGTATTCGAGCGACGGCAAGATCAGTCCGATCACCGCCGCGGCAAGCATCACGCCCGCCGCAAAGGACAGAATAATATCATTCATTTTGTGGGACGGCTTCTTGAAAAGGAAGCCGAGCAACGCACCGATGACCGTCGCGCCACCCACACCAAGTGCCGTTAAAAGTACAATTTGCATCTGAGTCTCCCAACTGTCAAAAATTTACTTGCAAAGCTCCCGCGCCAGCGCCGTGATCTGCGCCTCGCTGTCGGCGCTCATTGCCGAACGGAGCGTCACCGTCGTTTCGGCAAAGGTCAGATTTTTGCTTCCCTCAAGCATCGACTTCATCTTCTTTGCCGCCACGGGTGCCCAGCTTCCGTTCTCGACGAATGCCACCGTGCGGTTCTGATAGCTACGCTCGACGAGCGCGTGCAGAAATTCTGCCATAAAGGGGAAAATATCGCCGTTGTAGGTCGTCGTCGCGAGCACGAGCGTACCGTAACGGAACGCGTCCTCGACCGCCTCTGCCATATCGTCACGCGCAAGGTCGGTCAGTGCCACCTTGGGACAGCCGTTCGCGCGAAGCTCGTCGGCAAGGCGCTCCACCGCGCGCTTCGTGTTGCCGTAGACCGAGGTGTAGGCGATGACGACACCCTCGCTCTCCACGCCGTAGCTCGACCAAATGTCGTAAAGGTTCAGATAGTATCCGAGATCTTCCGTGAGCACAGGTCCGTGCAAAGGGCAGATCTTCTCGATGTCCAGCGTCTTTGCCTTTGAGAGCAGCTTCTGCGTCTGCGCGCCGTACTTTCCGACGATGCCGAAATAGTAGCGTCTCGCCTCACACGCCCAGTCTTCTTCGGCGTCGAGCGCGCCGAATTTTCCGAAGCCGTCGGCGGAAAAGAGCACCTTGTCACAGGCATCGTAGGTCACGATGACCTCAGGCCAATGCACCATCGGCGCGGCAACAAAGGTCAGAGTGTGATCTCCGAGCGAGAGCGTGTCGCCGTCCTTCACCACAATGCGGCGCTCGGGGTAATCGCTTCCGAAAAACTGCTTCATCATCAGAAAAGCGCGGTCGGACGAAACGACGGTCAGCGTCGGATACGCGTCCATCAAGCGCGTGATGTTCGAGGAATGGTCGGGCTCCATATGCTGTACGATCAGAAAATCGGGCGTACGGTCGCCGAGTACCGCGCGAAGATTTGCGAGCCACTCCTCGCCAAAGCGAGCATCGACCGTATCCATCACGGCGATTTTTTCGTCGAGGATACAGTAAGAATTATACGCCATTCCGTTGGGAACGGTATATTGCCCCTCAAAGAGGTCGATGTCGTGATCGTTCACGCCAATGTAGCGAATGTCGTTGGTAATATTCATAAAAAGCTCCTTTAAATTCAATTTCATTTCATTATATCACAAATTTTTTCATTTTGCAATAAAAAAGAGCCGTTTTTGAACCAAGCCCTCAAAAAAAATATTGGAAATGCGAGAAGCAGACACGAAATTTTATCACAAACCGGTAGGGGAGCGCCTTGGTGCTCCCGTCCTGACCGTGTGTTATCCTTTCATTTTCGGGAGGAGCAAGCCCCTCCCCTACCAAGGTGGGTGTGAACCCCACACCATATGCCCTCGGCGCACACACGTAATTTTTCCACAATCTTGTAGGGACAGGCGTCCTCGACTGTCCGCCGTGACCGAGTGCTACTCTGCGGGAGGAGCACATATTTCGCTACGCTTCATTGCAAGTTTGCTTTGCAAACATTGACCCCTCCCCTACGGTGTGGGTGGAAATTCGCACCCCCCGTGCCTTCGGCGCATTATTTTCTCGCCTCGCTTCTTTTATGTAACACCGCCAAGAGAAGCGCGCGCTTCTTCATTCGAAATGCCGTGCATCGCGCGACACCGAGCAACTCGGAGCAACGCTCGATGCTCTCTCCCCTGACGTAATGATAATACAGTAATAATTTTTCGTCGCTGTTCTCCATCGACATAATAAAATGGCGGATCTCAAACAGCTTGACCCTTGCCAGCGGGATCTCTCCCGTACCTCTGCCGTCCTTCCTCGGATCGTAAAAAAAGCTTCGCTCGTATTCGTCCATCGAAATCAGCTTCTCGTGAAACGAATAGCCCCGCAAATATTCTTCCATCTCTTGAATTTCCCCGTCAGAAACCGACGTTTTTTCCATTCCTATCTTCTTCCCTCCTTTTCTTTTTCCATCGTTCGACTTTCCTTACTATTTTTTGGATCTCTTTGCTGACTCACTTCTCGTAAGTCCCATGGCTTTTGGCGAAATCCCCACGCTCTCCCCGTCGGTCTTCCCCGTTCCCTCTCATAGGACGGACAAGCCGTAGGACATCGGAATTGCAAGCAAATTTCGCACATTTTCTCTTTTTTCTCCTCCTTTCACAGCTTTTTTCGACAAAATTCCTTTTAAGATATTGACAAATCCTCAATTTCGGTTTATAATAATATTGTCTATGTATATTATAGCGGATTTCCGAACTATTGTCAAGTATTATTTCGAAATTCCGAAATATTTTTTTACAAAAAAGGAGCGACTATGAGTTATCAATATTTTGAACAGCTTCTCAAAATGGATGGGTCGACCGTCTATCGCGTTTCCAAGGAGACGGGCATCTCCGCAAGCACCTTTACCGATTGGAAAAACGGTCGCTCGGTGCCAAAAGCTGACAAGCTCAAAAAAATCGCCGACTATTTCGGCGTCTCGCTCGATTATCTCTTGAACGGCGCGCCCGAGCTCCTGCCCTCGCAGGAGCGCAAGATCCCGATCATCGGCGAGATCCGCGCAGGCTCGCCCATCATCACCAACGAATCTCTGCTCGGATACGAAACGGCAGCGGTCGACGAGACCGACGACTATTTCTATCTCAAGGTACAGGGCGACAGTATGAAAAACATCGGAATGGTGCACGGCTCGCTCGTGCTTTTCCGCAAGCAACAGTACGCCGACGACGGCGACGTTGTGGCGTGTCTGGTCGGCGGCGACAGCGCCACCGTCAAGCGCTTCCGCCGTTCGCAGAGAAACGTCTATCTTCTGCCAGAGAACGAGGACTACTCTCCGATCCACCTGACCACCGACGATTTTGAATCGGGCGAGGCGCGGATCCTCGGCGTGGCGCGCGAGATCAAAATCAAGCTGTAAAAGGATCTTCCTATGATAATATTAAACGTAAGTAACCTGTCGCTCTCCTTTGGCACGAAGCCGATCCTTGAGGGCGTGACCTTTGCGCTCGACGAGGGCGACCGATGCGGCGTTGTCGGCGTCAACGGCTGCGGCAAATCGACGCTTTTCCGAATGATCCTCGGAGAGCAAGAGCCCGACGAGGGGGCGGTCTACCTTTCCAAAAACAAATCGGTCGGCATTTTGCGGCAGAACGACGCATTTCTCGATTTTGAGGGCGAGGACGGCGAAGCCTCGGCACTCGAGGTGATGTACCACTCCTTCCCCGAGCTTCTCGCGACCGAAGCGAGACTTTCCGAGCTGGAGACGCTCTTACAAACGACCCCCTCGCTCGCGGCGGAATATACGAATCTGCACGATCAATTTCTCGCCGAGGGTGGGCTGGAATTTCGCTCTCGATGCGCCTCGACGCTCCTCAAAATGGGCTTTGACGAGGAAACGATGCACCGCCCCTTCTCGTCGCTCAGCGGCGGTCAGCGCACGCGTCTCGCGCTCTCGCGCGAGCTCTGCCGTGAGCCCGACCTGCTGATGCTCGACGAGCCGACCAACCACCTCGATATGGAGACGCTCCTCTGGCTCGAGAGCTTTCTCGCGAGCTACAAAAAATGTCTGCTCGTCATCTCGCACGACCGCTATTTTCTTGACCGCGTAACCAACAAAACGCTATGGATCGAGCACCGCCGCGCAAAGCTCTACGGCGGAAATTACTCCAAGAGTACCGCGCAGCGCAAGATCGACCGCGAGATCGAGGAAAAGCACTATAAAAATCAGCAAAAGGAGATCGCGCGGCAAGAGGCGTACATCGCCCAACAGCGCGCGTGGAACCGAGAAAAGA
>JAFQPC010000166.1 GCA_017411935.1 Clostridia bacterium
GCTGACAGCGCCCGAAGAGACGAGAATGACCTGAATGCCCGAATTTTGCATATCCGAAAGCACCTTGACAAGGCGCTCGATGCGGCGAAGATTGAGGTGTCCCGTGGCGTGCGTCAGGGTAGACGTGCCGACCTTGACAACGATTCTGTGAGAGTCTCTGAAAAATTCCATCATGCGATTTACTTCCAATCTTTTTTGATATTTTTTGAAAAAATTCCAAAAACCTCTTTCCAAAGAGAGAGTTTTGTATTATAATAGAATTAAGAATATTATACACTCTTTTTTTTCGCTTTGCAAGATGCTTTTCGAAGAAAATGGCGAAAAAAGAGAGGTCGGAGGTAGAAAATGAAGCAAAAATACACAATTACCGTTGCCGACGTTCCGATGAACGTCATTACCGACGAGTCTCCCGAAGCGGTAGAAGCGCTCGTCAGCCTTGTGGATCGCAAGATGAGAGAGATCGGAAACGCCTGCCCCAAGACCGAGGCAGCGCTCCTTTGCGCGCTCGACTATTGCTCGGAGCGCATTAAGGCGCAGCGCAAGGTTAAGTCGCTCGAAACTCGTCTCGCCACGACCGAGATCGCCCTTGAGGATCTCGAAAAAGAAAACGAGGAGCTCCGCGCAGAGCTTGACGCATTGAAAATGATGGTCGCAAAATAACCATGAAAAACGAAAAGAACGTAGAAAAGTCCAAAGCGAACGATATGAGTTTGGGCGAGCGTGTGCAGTTTGTCGTTTGGCGGGTCGTGATGTATGTGATCTTTGCGGCACTCGCCGTCGTCGCTGCCGCAATTGTGGTGATGTTTTATTTGTGGTTTCCCGTGGCGATCGTCAAGGTGCTCGTCACGATCGCGGCAGTTGTGCTCGGAGGACTGCATCTGACCAAAAAGCGCAGACAGAGAGCGTCGTTTGGCAAAGCACTCTCCAAGAGTTGCACGGCACACGGCTATCGGCTGACGCTTCACCGTCCTTTTGGCAAGGCATTTTCTTGGCGAGAGGGTAAGCCCGACGTGACGATCGAAGCCAACGGACGCACCTACGATGTTTCTTTGATTACCCCGAAAAATAAACGCGTCAAAATTCAGTTTGAGCAGAGGGATCTCCTTAAAATGATCGTTCCCGCCCTCATTTCGGGACAGATGGCGGCGGCGCTCAATCTCCAAGCCAAGGTCGTGGAGCTTCCTCTTGCGGAGATTGCCGAGGGAGACAGCGCTATTAAAATTTTAGTGGTCAACCCCGACCGTTGCGAGGTGCTTTGCAAGGGTAGCGAGGGAACGCTCGTTTCGGCAGGAGACGGCGGTACTTACTTCGGACGAATGGTCTACACGGGCAAGGGCTTCCTCAAAGCCCTCGAGCGCGGCGACATCGTCCCCCAAAAGAAAAATTTCAATAAGATTGATTTCTGAACAAAAAAGAGACGCTTGCAAGCGTCTCTTTTTATGTTTTTTATCTGTTGAGGATCAGCTCGGTGAGCTTGACGGGCTCGACGATCTTGTCGCCCTTGTAAACGCGCATATTGCCCGAAGCGATCTCGTCGATCAGAACGACCTCGCCGTTGTGGTAACCGAACTCGAACTTGATATCCCAAAGGTCAAGACCGATCGACTTGAGGTCGTCGGCGACGATCTTGGTGATCGCAAGCGTCTGCTTCTTCATGCTCTCAAAGAGCTCGGGGCTCATAACGCCAAGTGCGGCAAGTCCCTCACCGGTAACCAGCGGGTCGCCCTTCTCGTCGTTCTTGAAGGTGCACTCAACGTAGCCGCCTTCCAGACGCGTGCCGTCCTTGATATATTCGCCGTATCTGCGGATAAAGCTTCCCGTAGCAACGAGGCGGCAAATAACTTCCAGACCGTTTCCGCCCTGTGCCTTGCCGAAGTTTTCCGCGGGGAGAACTTCCATCGTAGCGTCCTCGACGTTTGCCGAAACGTAGTGGGTCTTGATGCCTGCCTTCTTGAGCAGCTCAAAGTAGTGGATCGAAACCTCAAGGTTTGCTCTGCCGATGCCCTCAATGGTGAGACCGACCGAGTTTTCGCCCGGATCGAATACGCCGTCCTTGCCGGTGCAATCGTCCTTGAACTTCAGAAGAACGTGACCGTTCTCGAGCTCATATACGTCCTTGGTTTTTCCTGAGTAGATCTTTTTCATAAATTTGTGCTCCTTTTTGATTGAAAATGGAATCTTAGAACAAATATATTGTATCACTAAAATTTGAATTTGTACAGATATTTTTTAAAAAAAACGCAAATTTTGAGAAATTTTTTACTTTTGAACAAGAATTTCCCCAAAAACATTACAAATCTTGTTGACATCTCAACAAGGTTGTGGTATGATATAAGGTGGAAATCAATGCAAACAGGAGGTGAGTGCATGGATCAAACGGTGTCAGAACGACCGCAAAAACCGATGGAAACAGGGTTTGAGGCGTTCAGCGCATTGCTTGGCAATACAATGAAAAGTCTGGAACATCTCAAAGCCAAGGGCATGGGGGAATACGGTCTTTCGGGAATGCATACGCTTTGCATACGAAGTCTGTATGAA
>JAFQPC010000023.1 GCA_017411935.1 Clostridia bacterium
ATATCCTTTTTGTGAAGAAGTGTTCCAACAAAAACGAAGAGGAACATCATCGAGATACCTGTAATGATCTCGGGGTTCATCATCGGGATGTTCGTTGCGGTCATCAGGGAACGGCGCGCGTGCTTGTTCTTCATATGATGAATACCAAACGCGGCGGCAGTGCCGAGAACGGTAGCAACGATCGCAGATGAGATCGCAAGAAGCAGAGAGTTTTTCAGTGCGTCGAGGATCTCACTGTTTTTGAAGAGCTCGGCATACCATTTCATCGAAAATCCGCTGAATACTGCCGTACTTGATCCCGCATTGAACGAGAAGAAGATAAGAACGGCAATAGGAGCAAAAAGGAAGACGAGCGTGAGAATAATGAGCAAATTCGAAAGCTTTTTCACAGAACCATACCTCCCCCTTCATCTCCGTCGGAGAAGTGATTGGCAATGGCAAGACCGATGAGAAGGATCAACATCAGTACGAGCGAAAGGGAGGCTGCCATATTGTAGTCGCCTGAATAATAGTTTTGTTCGATCAGGTCACCGATCATCAGCGTGTCCTCGCCACCGAGTTTTTGCGAAATGTAGAAGGTACTGATCGAGGGGACAAGTACCATCGTTACACCCGAAATGACACCCGAAAGGCTCAAGGGGAAAATGACCTTTCTCATAACGCCCCAGCTGTTACAGCCAAGGTCTCCCGCTGCTTCCACCAAACGGTAGTCGATCTTCGACATCACTGAATAGATCGGAAGGATCATATAGGGCAGATAGTCATACACCATACCGAGTACAACGGCGCCCTCGGTGCCGAGCATATGGACGGGACCGATACCGAAGTTTCCGAGAAAGGTATTGATAATTCCCGTGTCCTGAATGAGAACCATGATGGCGTAGGTACGGATGAGGAAGTTCATCCACATCGGAACCATCAGGAGCAGGATCATTGCGCGCTGTGTCTTGGGCTTGCAGCGAGAGATCGCGTACGCGATCGGGTAGCCGACTAAGAGACAGATCGCCGTAGCCATGACAGCAAGCTTTAAGGAACGGAAAAAGATCGTCAGATTAGCCGAAGTGAAGAATTTTGCAACGTTGACAAAGGTAAAACCGCCCTCGGCGTCGGTAAAGGCGTAGTATGCGACGAATACCAGAGGCACGAGAACGAATAGGACGGACCACGCAATATGCGGTGCCGCCGCGTATTTTTGCAAAAGGGAACGGTTGTCTCTTTTGGCGTTCGGTACTTTGGTCGTATTGGTCATTCTTCTACGTCCTCCGTCGTTACGTCGGAAAGATGCTCGATCTCCTCAGAGAAGGTCGAGTAGTCACCGAACATATTCGAATATTCCGATTTTTTCATAACGTGGATCGCATCGGGATCGATCGAGAGACCTACGACGGCATCCACTTCGACCGCGTCGGAGGTTTCGATCATCCACTTGAAGCCGCAAACGTCGGTGATGATCTCGTAATAATCGCCCTTAAAGGTGATCGAGGTGACCTTACCCGTCAGCATGCAACGGTCAAGCGGAACGATATCTACGTCCTCGGGACGAACAACAACGTCCACGGCTTCGTTGGGGGCAAAGCCCTTGTCAAGACACTCAAAGGTGTGTCCCGCAAATTTCACCGAATAGTCTCCAAGCATTACACCGTCAAGAATGTTGCTTTCGCCGATAAAGTCGGCAACGAAAGCATTCTTCGGCTCGTTGTAAATATCAACGGGAGTTCCGATCTGCTGGATCCGTCCGTCTGCCATAACTACGACGGTATCCGACATCGAAAGAGCTTCTTCCTGGTCGTGGGTGACGTAAATAAAGGTGATTCCCGTCCGCGTTTGAATGGATTTCAATTCTTTCTGCATGTCCTTACGGAGCTTCAGGTCAAGTGCACCGAGCGGCTCGTCCAAGAGAAGCACCTGAGGCTCGTTGATGAGCGCGCGGGCAATGGCAACGCGCTGCTGCTGACCGCCCGAAAGAAGATTGACATTTCGTCGCTCAAAACCACGCAGATTGACGAGCTCGAGCATTTTTGAAACGCGCGCACGAATCTCATCCTTATTGACCTTGGCGAGCTTGAGACCGAAAGCGATATTGTCGTAAACGTTCAAATGGGGGAAGAGCGCATACTTCTGAAAGACCGTGTTGACCGAACGCTTGTAGGGGGGGACGTCATTGATACGCTCGCCACCAAAATAGACGTCACCGACGTCGGGAGACTCAAAGCCTCCGATGATACGAAGCGTCGTGGTCTTGCCGCAACCCGAAGGACCAAGCAGAGTAATAAACTCGTGGTCGTTGATGTAAAGGTCTACGTTGGACAGGATCTGCTCTCCGTCAAAGGATTTACAAATATTTCTCAATTCTATCAGCTTTTTTTTCATTCCGCATCAATACTCCTTCGATAAAAAATAAATTAAAAACAGATTGAATCGGGGTAGAACCCAATGCTCTTTTCGGAGCATCAAATACCACCCTCATC
Source organism: Clostridia bacterium (assembly GCA_017411935.1). Classification (GTDB taxonomy): domain Bacteria; phylum Bacillota; class Clostridia; order Oscillospirales; family CAG-272; genus HGM12713. Next base: position 2,469 of record JAFQPC010000023.1, read on the forward strand.
AGCCGATGCGAATATTGTAACAGATATTGAAAGAAAATGCAATAGATTTTTTAAAAAAATCTTGAAAATTCGGCGAAAATCTCAATTATTCTGATTTATCTTGCATTATTTGGATTTAATCGAGGTTTTTTACGAAAAAAATCGGGGAATCTCCCGTTTCCTCCCGAAATCTTCCAAATCCTCAAAATGCAGCTTTTTATTCCTCCGAGAGAAAAATACGAACGAAAAGTGAAAGGGAAAAAACGAAGAGCGAAAGAGAAGAATTTGCTCTCAAGAGAAGATAGACAGAGAAGCTCCAAAGAGAAAAAATGAAAAAAAACGATAAAACAGAAAGCAGTTTTTCGGTAAGCGATAACGGAAGACGGATCAGTAGTAGCGCACGTACGAGCCGTCCGCCGTCAAAGCTTTTGATGGGAAGAAGATTGAGAATGGCAAAGGCGAAAGAAGCAAAGGTAAAGGAGAGAAGAAAGGGCGATGTGTGATTGTGGAGAAGAAGCAGAGAAAGGAAACCGAAAAGCAGATTGGTCAGAGGACCTGCCGCACAGAGAAGAATTTCGTCGGAGTAAGAATAGAGCGTGTTTTTAGGAGTGAGACCGAAACCGAAGAGTCCGACTGAAAACTCTCTCATTGGAATGTGAAGTAAACAAGCCGCCAATAAATGCCCAAGCTCGTGAAGAAGCGCGGCGAGAAGCGAAGAAAGTGAGAACAGGGGAGTGCTGAGAAGAAGTGAGAAAAAAAGAAGAATGGCGAAAAAGCCGATTTTGATCTTCACGGATACCTCCCAAACGCTGATAAATAATAAAGAATAGGATAAGAAAGTATATGAACGCAGAGGTCAAAATAGAGAGAAAAAAGTTTTTTAAAAATTTTTCAAAAAGGTATTGACATTTTTGAAAAATAGTGTATAATATTATCTGTTGCCGCAAATGCGGTGGCAGACGCGAGAGTGGCGGAACTGGCAGACGCGCACGTTTGAGGGG
>JAFQPC010000167.1 GCA_017411935.1 Clostridia bacterium
ACTGAGCTCGGTTTCCACGTTGCAATCATTCCCGTAAAAACGGTAAAGAATACCGGTTTGGAAAAAGCAACGAAGGAAGTCATCGGCGGTGTTATGGATGATGTTTTTGCAGAAAATTACAAAGACGGTCTCTTTGAGGTTGCCGCAATCGACTTCGTAGCATATTCCCCCGACGCTTTCTCAATGCTTGCTCCTTTTGCAAAGTATTACACCGGCAGCGCTTCTACTTCTGAGGGCAATGCCAAGATGAAAACTCCCATTCACTTCACCGGTTACAACAATCCCGAGTATGATAATCTGATTCACGAAGCATTTAAGGAAAAAGACGTAGAAAAGCGTGCAGAAATTCTTCACGAAGCAGAAAAGCTCCTGATGGAAGATATGCCCATCATTCCGATCATTTTCAATCAAAATGCTACCCTGATCAATGATGACGTACTCTCGCGTGAAAAGTTCGACTACTACGGCTCTCCTGATTTCAAGAAGCTGAAGATGAAGGACTATCAGCAGTACATCCCCGCAAAGAAGGAAGACTAACTCCTCCCTTTGCAAAGAAATAAAAAAAGAGATCCGACCGAATTACTTCGGTCGGATCTCTTTTTGTTATGTGAGCAATCGCGATCAAAATGCGATAACCTTTTCGATATAAGACTTGAGTTCAGCAATCGGAATACGAACCTGCTCCATCGTATCTCTGTCACGAACGGTAACACATCCGTCGGTCTCGGAGTCGAAGTCATAGGTAATGCACAAGGGGGTTCCGATCTCGTCCTGACGGCGATATCTCTTACCGATCGAACCTGCCTCATCATAATCCACCGAGAAGTCGCGAGAAAGTTCTTCAAAGATCTTTTCCGCACCCTCGGAAAGCTTCTTCGAGAGAGGAAGTACTGCTGCCTTGAAAGGAGCAAGGAACGGATGCAGGTGCATTACAACACGGGTATCGTTCTTTTCGGGATCTACGATCTCTTCATCATACGCATCGCAAAGGACTGCGAGAACACTTCTTTCAACACCAAGGCTGGGCTCAACAACATAGGGGATGTAGTGCTCGTTCGTTTCCTGATCGAAGTAGGTCAGATCCTTGCCCGACGTGTTCTGATGCTGGGTCAGGTCGTAGTCGGTACGGTCTGCTACGCCCCAAAGTTCACCCCATCCGAACGGGAACAAGAACTCAAAGTCAGTGGTCGCCTTGGAATAGAAGCAAAGCTCCTCGGGATCGTGGTCACGCAAGCGGAGATTTTCGTCCTTCAAACCAATGGCGAGCAACCAATTGTGGCAGAAGCTTCTCCAATAGTTGAACCATTCAAGATCAGTTCCGGGCTTGCAGAAGAACTCAAGTTCCATCTGTTCAAACTCACGGACGCGGAAGATAAAGTTACCGGGCGTGATCTCATTACGGAAGGATTTACCGATCTGTGCAATACCAAAGGGCATCTTCTTTCTTGTGGTTCTCTGTACATTCGAGAAGTTGGTAAAGATTCCCTGTGCCGTCTCGGGGCGGAGATATACGGTATTCTTTGCATCCTCGGTAACACCTTGGAAGGTCTTGAACATCAGGTTGAACTGACGAATATCGGTAAAGTTATGCTTACCGCAAGTCGGACACAGAATATTGTGCTCCTCCACAAACTCCTTCATCTCTGCGTGAGAGAAAGCATCAATGGGCTTAGGAAGCTCAAAGCCATTCTCCGAGCACCATTCCTCGATAAGCTTATCTGCGCGAAAACGCTCGTGGCACTCACGGCAGTCCATCAGAGGATCCGAGAAGCCAGCCAAGTGTCCCGATGCCACCCACGTCTGAGGGTTCATCAAAATCGCAGCGTCAAGTCCTACGTTATATTTATTTTCCTGAACGAATTTTTTCCACCAAGCCTTCTTTACGTTGTTTTTGAGTTCAACACCGAGAGGACCGTAGTCCCAGGTGTTTGCCAAGCCACCGTAAATTTCGGAGCCGGGGAAAATAAAGCCGCGGGTCTTACACAGAGCCACGATTTTGTCCATTGTTTTTTCCGTGTTTTGCATGATCGTTGATCCTTCCTTTTCTTTTGTCAAAAAATATCATTTTTGTTATAATATAGTATTTTAGCACACAATGCAAGGATTGTCAAGGGCTTTCTTCCCTTTTATTTTCCCGCGACACTCATATTTCGTATGAGCACATCGGGTGAGCCGTACGAGGTGAATCCTGTCGATGCATCAAAATGCACCGTATCGGAAAGTGCCTCGATATTTTTGAGAAGTTCGAAGAAATTTCCCGCCACCGTAAAGGATTTTACGGCAGTTGAAAGCTTTCCGTCTTTCACGAGGTATCCCGCGCTTTCAATTGAAAAATCTCCCGTAACGTCGTTCGCACCCGCGTGAAGTCCCTTGAGCTCGGTCAGGTAAATTCCGTCGCCGAGACGCGCTTTAAGATCGTCCTCGGAAAACTCTCCCCCTGCGAGATAGAAGCTGTACGGACTAATGCTCACGGGACTTGCATAGCTTTTGCGCTGTCCGTTGCCCGTAGACTTTTTTCCTGCCTTTTCGGCGGTAGAAAGATCGTAAAGAAGCGTCGTCAGAACACCGTTTTCGATGACTGCTTTTTTCTTCGTTGCCACGCCTTCTCCGTCAAAGGTCACCTGCGCGGGATAGTTTTCCCGCATCGGATCGTCGATCAGAGTGACCGCATCACTTGCGATCACACTTCCCTCTTTGCCGCGAAGCAACGAGAGCCCAAGCTGTGCCGCTTTTGCGGAAAAGACCGACGAAAAGGTGGAGAGCAGCGCTCGCATTTGTTTTCCTTGAATAATGATATCATATTTTCCCGAATCAATTTCCACCGCACCGATTTTTGCCAAGGCATCCTTGACGGCATTCTCGGGAAGCTTCGCAAGATCCGACGCCGCAAGTCCAAGACAACAGTCGAAATCATCCTGCGATTCTCCGTTCTTCTCGATGACTGCTTGTGCATAGGCCCCGCAAGCGTGATAGCCATCGGAAAGATGCAACCCGTGGGAATTTACCAGCTCTCTTCGAACATTCGTAGTAAACACCCCCGACTGCGTTCCGTCGGTGACAAATTCGCTTTGTGCGTAGATTTGTTTTTGTACTGCCAGTGCGACCGCCTTGATTCTTGCCGCATCGGGATTTTCAATTTCGGGAAGTAACGGTGTCGCGTAGGATTCATCTCCGTCATAGAAGATCACGGGATCGTCACTCTCAATGACAGCGGCATTACGCACGGCACGTGCGACAAGCTCGCGCATTTCGCTCTCTTCCATCAGCTCGGTTGCTGCTGCCCCCAAACGTCCGTTCACGATACAACGGAAAGAAACTCCGCCACGTACCCCCGAAGAAAAGGAAGAAATCTCATCCTTCAAGGTCTCGGCGCTCATCGAGCCCGACTCCATAAAATAGATCTCATATTCTGAAAGTCCTGCCCGATTTGCTTCGGCAACGAGGACTTCTTTTACTTGATTAAATTCCATAAACTCCTCCTTAGCGTCCGCCAACCGTAATTTTGGAAACACGAATGAGGGGCTGACCGACATCGGTGGGCACACTTCCGCTCGACGAGCCGCACACACCCTGCCCCGTGGCAAGATTTTGTCCGACCATATCAATATCCTTGAGGATCTGCGAGCCCGTACCGATCAGCGATGCGCCGCGCACGGCTTCGCAGATCTTTCCATTTCGTACAAGATACCCTTCGCGCACCGAAAAGTTAAACGCGCCCGTGAGAGGATTCACGGAACCGCCGCCCATTTCCTTGGCATAAAGACCGTATTCGATCGAAGCAATAATATCCTCGTTCTTATCAGGTCCGTTATCAATAAAGGTATTGGTCATACGCGAGGTCGGTTCAAAGGTATAGTTTTCGCGACGTCCCGATCCCGTCATCGCCATACCGAGACGGCGCGATCCGAGACGGTCGATCATATAGTTTTTGAGCACGCCGTTCTCGATGAGAACGTTTCTTTGTGTGGGCGTTCCTTCGTCGTCGATATTCACCGAACCCCATGCGCCCGCGATCGTTCCGTCATCAATGGCGGTAATCTTTTCGCTCGCGATCTTCTCACCAAGCTTTCCGCACATTTCCGACATTCCGACGCCAACCTGCGTTGCTTCGAGAGAATGTCCACACGCTTCGTGGAAAATCACACCGCCAAATCCGTTTTCAATGGCAACCGTCATCTGTCCTGCGGGGCAATATTCTGCCGTCAGGTTGGTGATCGCCATCTTTGCAGCGTGGCGTCCGATATCGCGAGGGTCGAACTCTTCAAACATTTCAAGTCCCATTCCGCGTCCGGGGGCACAGCCGCCCGATTGGTTTTCATTTCCGTCCGAGGCAACGGCAGACACGCCCATTCTCGTCCTGATATGACGGTCTTCCTTGCAGAGACCCTCGCTGTTGGCGACAAGGATCTCACGGTCAACGCCAAGAATCCACCCCTGCACCTGAGCGATGCGAGCATCATACTCTTTTGCGGAGAGACAACCTGCTTTGAGAAGATCAATTCTTTCGGAAAGATCGCTCGTACAAGGATGCTTTGCTACGGGATGACGGTCAAACACCGAGGTGGGGGTCAGACGAATCGAAATCGGCGCATTGCCTTCTCCCATAGCATCTGCCGCCGATCGCGCGCAAGTGAGAAGCCCTTCTCTTGTTAAATCCGAAGTTGAGGCATAGACGGTTCGCTCTCCGCGAAAGATGCGGATTCCCACACCGGAAAGCACGGTATCGTTGACTTTATCGACTTTTCCGTCGACAAATTGGATCGTGTTGCTTCGCGTATGCTCGGCATACACCTCGGAAAAATCACCGCCCGTGGAAAGTGCTACCGCAAGAAGCTCTTCGAGTAATGCTTGTTTGATCATAAATGTTCCTTTTCCGTCTCCGTTCAGTCCTGACAGCGCTCTCCGAGAATATTGCGGTATTTCTGATAAAAGCTTTCAAAATAACCGCCCTCGAGCGCGTTACGGATCTCTCGCGTGAGATTATTGTAAAAATAAAGATTGTGTGCGACTGCCAAACGCATTCCAAGCGATTCCTTCGCCTTAATCAAGTGGCGAACGTAGGAGCGACTGTAATGACGGCAGGCAGGACAACCGCAGCCCTCGTCAAAGGGACGGGGGTCTTTGGCATATTTTTCGTTCAAAAGATTGATCTTTCCGTGCCAAGTAAAGAGGTTTCCGTGGCGTGCGTTTCGGCTGGGCATGACACAGTCGAAGAAATCCACACCAAGATGCACTGCTTCAAGAATATTGCAAGGCGTTCCAACTCCCATCAGATATCTTGGCTTTTCCTTGGGCATATGCGGTTCTATCGCGTCGCTGATGCGATACATCTCCTCGGTCTCCTCGCCCACGGCAAGTCCGCCGATAGCATAGCCCGCCAGATCGAGCTCTGCGATCTTTTGCATATGCTCGATA
>JAFQPC010000168.1 GCA_017411935.1 Clostridia bacterium
ATCACCAACTATGAAGTCGACGACGGCTTCAAGCTGGATATTTATTTCGAGAAAGAGCTGACGGCGCACATCGAGGTCGGCACCTCGCACTTTATCAATCTGCCCCGCTGGTACATCAACGCGACCAACGGAAGCGCTGTCATTGAGGATTGGAACAAGCCCTTGCGTGTAGTAGAATGCACCGAATGGGATCCCGGCAACGTCGTGCCCGTCGTCACCGCCGCAGGTCTGACCAAGACCATGGCTCCCAGAGACAGCTCCACCATTGCCGAGCACTCGGTCGAGCTTCCGAAGTCCGACGTTCATAACTTCTACCGCAACGTCTGCGCCGCCATCGACGGCAAGGAAACGCAGCTCATCAAGCACCATGAGCTGATGCGTGTTATGAAAGTTATGGAAGCGGCATTCCTCTCGGATGAAACGGGTCTTCCCGTCGCAATCGACGACAAACTTTGCTAATCACCAAAGCAGGTCCTCCCTCATATGATGATATCGAAGGGATACGTTCCCTTGACATCATTATGATTGGGAGGACCTCATTTTATGAATAACTGTCTGTGCAATCTTTTTGACGATAACTGGATCTGGCTGATTATCATTGCCCTGATTCTGATCTTCTGTTGCTGCGGCTAAGAAACGAAAAACGACGGGTGAGCCTTTGCTCACCCGTCGTTCGTTTTATTCTCCGTAAGACGCGTCGATCGAAAGCGATTCGAGCGCCTTTTCGCTGAAATACTTCAGCGGATCGACGGCAAGATCTGCCACCGTCATTTCAAAATGAAGGTGCGGCTCCTCTGCCACCTCGATCATCGCGCTATCGCCGACCGATGCGATGAGCTGTCCCGAACGAACCGAGGTTCCTTCCTTGATTCCGTCGGGAAGCGTCTGAGAAAGATTCTGATAGATCGTACAGCTGTTGCCACTGTGCTTGATCGCCATACTGTAACCCATCAATTCGTCCTTCCAGATCTTCCAGACCGTTCCATCTGCTGCCGCATAGACGGGAGCACCTTCTTCGGTCACAAGATCCACACCGATATGCACGCGATACTCATTCAACGTGCTCGAATGAACCTGCATTTCGGAATCGTGCTTTTTGGAAAGAACTCCGCTGACGGGAAGCACAAAGGACGGCAGCTTATTTTCCACAGGAGACGTGCTCTCGGGCTTTTTCTCGGGCTCCGAGGGCTTCTCGGTCGAGGGCTGCTTTTGCTCTTCCTGCGGCTCTTTCGTTTCTACGTTTTCGATCGTATCATCGGGGGTAGGCAACGGCTGTTCCTTTTGCTTATTGCGGTTGGAAATGACCGTTACCGAAATGATGATCGCCAAAAGCACGAGAACGAGTACCGTTCCGATCAGTGCGGCACGGTTGACCTTTGTATTCTTCATTTTTTCGGAAAGACCTTGCTTCTTTGATTGTTCAGACATATTTTTTACTCCTTTGCGTTCTTGATCTTCACTGCTACTATTTTTGCCACATCTTCCGCATTTATTCAATTTTGAAAAAAGAGAGTAAAAAATAAAAAAGCGAAGCCTTAGCCTCGGGTGCTAAAGGACAGTTTTATACAAATCAGCCTCGGCAGGGAGTTTCCTTGCCGAGGCTTTTGTATTAAATCTTTTCTGCAATTATTACGTCCATACAATGCTTATGAGGAACTCCACTGCTGTTACAATCAAAAATTCTTTCTTCACTCTTTCTAAACAACCAATCGTAATAGTATGTCAATAGTTCTCCTGATTTCCAATCTCCTGCGGCCATCTCGCTTTCCTCGATATCGGGTGGTAACGGAATGAATGGTTTTCTAACAAAAACATTTATGACATTTATTCCGTTTGTCGCGGTGTGTATCTTCAAGCTGTCAATGATATTTTTGCGTTGTTCTTGCGGTATATAATGAAATACTCCACTCGAAAAAATTATGTCAAAATCCGCTTCAAGTCTAAAATCACGGATATCTGATTTGAAAAAATCTATTTTAACACCACAGTGATCGGCAAGCTCACGTGCTTTTGATAAGCCTTGTTCCGAGATGTCAAAGGCAGTTACATTATATCCATTTCTTGCGAGAAAAACAGCATCCTTACCCTCACCGCACCCTATATCAAGCACTTTATATGGCGTGGTCGGAGGCTTGAGACGCATAATCTCATAACAAAGATGGTTGGGGGACAAGCCCCAATAATAGCCCTCCATATCATATCGCTTGTCATATTCGGTTAGTGATTGCAAGGAATATCCAAGCAAAGAGTCTATAGAAACCTTAAGAGTAGTTGCAAGCATGGGGAGAATAGTAACATCGGGATAAGAAGTACCATTTTCCCATTTTGAAACGGCTTGAAAAGAAATGTTGAGCTTTTCTGCCAACGCCTGTTGAGTTAATCCAAGCGACTTTCGCTTATCTGTTATAATTTTACCGATATTCATAAGCACGACCTCCTTTTGGAAACAATTATATTATACTACATCAAGGAGGAATGTTCAATAACTTTCTTTTTGAATAGACTATTCATTTTCTACTGATAGTTGAATAATCGCACCACTACAATTGGTGGTGAGTAAGTGCGCACTTGCAGGCAAATAAAAAAGCCTCCCTTGTGTAAAGGGAGGTGGCACGGCAACGCCGTGACGGAGGGATTGTAGAAGCTAAAATTTGCGCAATAACAATCCCTCAGCCGCCTTCGGCGTCAGCTCCCTTTACACAAGGGAGCCTCTGGCTGTAGCCGTTTGTCTTTCAGTTATTTTATTGTTAAAACTGTCCTTAAGAACCCGACGCATTCCGACTTCGCTTTTTTGTCTTTCAATTATTCTACCGAAATGACGTAAGGGTAAAGCGGCTGACCGCCGACCATCACGGCGAGCTCGCACGCGGGTGCTTTTTCACGAATGATGGCTTCAACCTTTTCCTGCGCGTCCTCGGGAGCTTCTTCGCCAAGGAACACCATCACGTAAGATGCGTCCTTCATTCGCTCAGCAAGACGCGAGAGACACTCCTCTGCGCTATTGGCAACACAGTCGATCATTCCGTCGACAAGTCCGAGCATCTGTCCGTCCTTGATCTTCTCGCCCTGCACCGTCGTACTGCGTACAGCGTGCGTGATCGACATACTGACCACGCCCGCAAGAGATGCTTCCATCTGCGCCGCGTTGTCTTCAGGCGTTGCATCGGGATTGAAGGCGATCATTGCGGTAATTCCCTGCGGAACGCTCTTGGTGGGGATAACAACGACCTTTTTATCGGGAATGAGCTTTGCCGCCTGTTGGGCAACCATATAAATATTTTTGTTATTGGGAAGCACGAATACGTACTCGGCAGGCGTCAGGTTCACTGCGTCCATAATATCCTGCGTGCTCGGGTTCATCGTCTGTCCGCCGCGAATGATCCGATCGACACCGATATCCATAAACGCGTCGGCAATTCCGTCACCGAGACAGACCGAAACGAAGCCGTACTTCTTTTCGGGTGCGGCAACGCGCGCTGCCGAAGGATCCTTCTGCTCGCTCTTTCCCTGCTCGACGACCATCGCCGAATGCTGATTTTTCATATTCTCGATCTTGACGGTCGCAAGGCTACCGTACTCGATCGCCTTTTCCATCACCGCGCCCGGATGATCGGTATGCACGTGGAATTTAATGATCTCCTCATCGTCGAGGAAAACAACGCTGTCTCCCATTTCTCCGAGGAACTGATGGAACTCTGCCGCAGTCTCCTCGCCCTTATGCGCCTCGTCCTTTTCGACGATGCATTCGGTACAGTAGGCAAAGGTGATCTCCTCGGTATCAAAATCCGAAAAGTCTGCCGCGCCCGTCTGCGACGAGCCTTGATTGAGCAGAACGACGGGGTTCTTCTGAATTGCCGCAAGCATTCCCTTGAGGATCGTTACAAAGCCATATCCGCCCGCGTCCACGACGTGTGCTTCCTTGAGCTTCGGCAACTGCTCGGGCGTCTTTGCCAGCGCGATCTCAGCAACCTCCAAAAGCTTGGTAAAGAGCTCCTCGACCGAGATCTTTTCTCCCGTGGTAAACTCTTCTGCTTTATCGGCGCACTTTTGCATCACGGTCAGAATCGTTCCTCTGGTCGGATTCATCACCGCCTTATACGCCTCGTTGTATCCCGTACGGAACGCGTGCGCGATCTGCGCCGAATCGGCTTCATCGAGGTCACGGAAGGACTTCGCCATTCCGCGGAAGAAAAGCGACAGAATTGCGCCCGAATTTCCTCTTGCCGAACGAAGAGCCACGTCTGCCGCCTTCTTTGCGCAGTCCGAAAGCGATTCAAAGCCTTCGATCCGCTTCATCGTGCGCATCGTCAGCGTCATATTGATTCCCGTATCTCCGTCAGGTACGGGAAATACGTTCATATTGTTTATGATATCCTGACTGTTATCCAGCGCATTCGCCCCCGACAGCAGCATACCAAAAAACATATGTCCTGTCATTGTCATGAAAAATTACCTCTCCGTTCCAAGATAGAAAACTGCCAGCGTACCGGGACCCGAATGTGCTCCGATGACGGGGCCCGTATATCCGATGA
>JAFQPC010000169.1 GCA_017411935.1 Clostridia bacterium
CCTTGCGGCGAACCACTCCGATGATCTTTTTGAGGGGATGCTGAAGCTCCATCGGGTCTATCTTATAGTTCCCTTTGGCAACCTCTGCCTCACGAACAACTTCCTTGTCGCTGTGCACGTCTCTGGTAGGAACGAGAACGACGTCGCCTTCCTCTACGGTGTTTCCGTCGGGATCATAGCGGTAGGTCTTATCTCTTTCTTTCCAAACAACATCAATGGCATCAACAAAGCCTTCGTCGCATTCTTCCACTTCGGGAATGGTTGCGAGAATATCTGCAATTTCTTCATCCTCTTCGGTTTCCACCACTACCTCGGGGATCTCATCCTCGGGCGCTTCGATCTCGACCTCGGGTTCTTCGACCACGGTTTCGATTTCCGTCTCGGGCTGTTTTGGTGCCGCGGGAGTTACCACGACCTTCACCACGGGGCGAACGAGATTGGTAATGTTCGGGGTCACAATCGTTGCGGGAGCGCTCTCCTGCATCGACTCGACCTCGGGTTCTTCATATCCGTCAACCTTAATCTCATAGAGATACAAAAGCTTACTGTCCGTAGGAATCATAAACTTCGCGCAGGTCTTATCGTCGTTTTCATACATCAGAATCGGCGCTTGGATCGTATCGCGAATCTCGAGCATTTCTTCAAAGGTATCGACCTGAATGATCTGATAACCGTTTGTCTTAAAGAGATTTTTGATCTTCTGGATATAGGACTTATACTGCGACTGAATCTTCTTGACACGTGCGGTATACGTAATATCGGGCGTTCTGGTGAGACAGATAAACGCTACCAGAAGCAGGATCATCAAACCGTCAAGCACGCCAAGCACGATTGCGGTGGTCTTAAATGCCTCACTACCCAGACCGCGGGTACAAGCGATCATTTTCGTTTCTCCCTCGGGAACGGTAGAGGTCATTTCAACATTGACCGTTTTCGTCGTCAGAGGTATACGAAGCTCGGAAGTATAGGTATCTACCGCACTTCCCGAAAAGGCATCACAGTCACTGAGAACATCGACCTCGAGCGTCAGGATAATGTTGCTCGTAGTATTCGTCAGAGAATACGTTTCAAGAAACTTATTGGCAAGGTCGTTGTATTCGTCGTAATTAATTACAACGATCTCGTTGATCCGCAGATTTTTTGCACTGTTTTGTGATTTGTTCTGCACGTTGACCAACTCTTGCTCGGGATTGAAGATCGCAACCTCGGAAGTATTATCAATGATCTCCAGCGTGGATTTGATCTTGTAAGAATAACGGTAATTGACGTCATCCGCATCCATCTGAATATCATACGTGAAATCCGCGATGATCTTGTCGATCAGCGAAGCAACGTAAGATTGATCCTTGCCAAGATACGATTCCTCAAAGAATTCGTTTTGCTTCAAAAACACGTTATAGTCGATACTTCCGCTTTCGCTGTATTCGACATAATACTTTTTATTGAGCTGTATGGAAACGATTGCTGAGATCAGCACGGCAACCGTCAGTACAATGACAATGACGGACTGTACAAAGATCCATTTCTCACGGTTTTTGCGATATGTCGCGCGGCGTTTCTTTTCCTTTTCCGGCATTTCAGTAAACCTCCTTTCTTCAAATTTTATTTACTGCCCTCAAGCAGTTCTCTGAGCCATAGGGTGGGAAATCCTACGTAAGCGATCTTCGTAGAAGTCGTACCAACGATCTCTCCGTCGGTCACATATCCGATGTCAATCGAATTGTTGGCGTCACCCTTGGTATAGTAACGAATTTCGCCACCGATATGCTCGATGTCCACAACTCTGTGGACGATTTTGTTTCCGTCTCTCAGAAAGACAATGACTTGTCCCTCTTGGATGGTTTGATCATCGTACCTCTCGTAGATGACCAGATCGCCTTTGTTGATCTCTCCCGTCATACTTTCGGTCGCAATGACAAGCGCGCCGAAGCGGAATTGACAGGATACCAACGCGGCGAAGGATGCGCCCACGATCATCGCAAGCGCGATACTGATGGCGGAAAGCTTTTTCCTTTTTTGCAGGGCAAGCTTCTTTTTCTTTTCAAAGAGTGCCGACATCAGCGCCAATAGAATGAGCGGTAAAAAGATTTTGATACACGCGAGCAGCGCATCCGACATTGCCGTAACGTTTGGAACGAAGTAAATATACAGCGTCGTAATGATACGGTAAACAATATTGGGGAGTGCGCCGAATCGGCGGGATACAAAATGATAATAGATATTTGCGCTCAGTGCGGGAAAGAGGGTCAGACCCACCAGATCCATAAACTGATTGAATCCGGTAATTCCCGCCAAATTAGAAAATGCAAGGATCTCCGCAAGCACGCAAGACAGATACGTTATCACGCTTGCGAAGGTGTTTTTCTGCGCCAGAAATACGGCGCGAATGAGTTCGGTGGCAACGATGATGACCACCAGGGGAAGCACTGTCGTCAGAAGGATCTTGACGTTTACAAAATAGGGATTTTTGTGAAAGCCGAAGAAAATACCTGTCAGTTGAATGGCAAGGGCGTACATCGCGCCGATGATTGCCGAAAGCAGGAGCACCTCTTTCTTTTGAATCGAAAGCGAGCTTCTCTTTCTAACGAACAGAACGGTAATGACCGTCAGTGGAAGCAGCAAGCACGCCGCAACGATCTTACTGCTTCCGAGCTCTACAAAGAAAGCGAGAGCAAGAGCCGCAAAAATTATAATAGATAATCCCAAAATGACTTTTTTATCTCGATTCATTTTGCGGCTCCTTTCTCAAAAATTCAATGCTTTGTTTGTTGGTATTTGATCGATCAAAATTTACGGTGCGTCAACGAAGTTCAGGTGAACCGAAGCAGCCTCGAGAGTAATTCTCTGGGTTACGGTCTGCTTCAGCGTAACAACGATCGTCACGGTAGCGGTCTTACCGGGAGCGAGCGTGATGTGATCGTCCTCAGCCCAAACCTTACCGCTCTCGTCGTGGGTTACCGTAACGGTCTTGGTGAAGTAATCCGAAACAACACCGGGGGTGCTCGTGCCATCACCGATGAAGAGCAAGCCTTCGGTCAGCGAAAGACCGGTCAGCTCGGCGTTAACGTCTGCCGTGTTGTTGGTAACAACATAGGTCAGCGTTACGTTATCATTCTGCTTGGAAAGACCCTTTACTTCATAGTTTGCCGTGGTCTTGGAAGCAGCGATGGATGCGGTTGCCTTAGCGTCATCCGAGCTGTCTGCCGAGGTAAATTCGATCTTAAAGTCATCGTTGTTGGGGTTCAGGATCGCGGTACTCGAGATGATCAATTCGCGGGAAAGTGCTGCGTAACCGATACCGAGCATCAGCGCTGCTACAAGCAGAAGCGAGATAATGAGTGTTCTTCTCTTTTTCATGGTTTGTGTCTCCTTTGATTTAGAAAATTTTTGAGCGTTCCCTATCCACTCAATTTGCCCAAAAATCCTTTTTTGAGCTTTGTATCCGTATTTTACCATCGGATGACTACAGTATGACTACAAAAAGGAAAAAAATAACACCAAAACGAAAAATTTTTTTCGAAATGGTGTTATTTTTTTATTTTGTCAGCTTTTGCAACTGATTTTCGAGGTATCCTACGGTAAATTCCGCCCACGAGTAGGCGCTCATATACTGCCCCGTAAAGGAATTGATGGCTTTCGTGTCTCCCTCAAGGAATCGGTAATAATCGCAGTCCACGATCTTGGTATTGACGAGAATTCCCTGTCGGTTTTTCAGGATCAGATCATTGATTCCGACGCTGTTCAGACTCTTGACAAGGCTTGCGATATAGACCTGCAAATTCTTTTGCTTGGTTCGGTCGTATTCCTCGTCCTCCCACAGCATTGCCGCAAGCTCGGTATAGGTTGCCGACGTGCCTCTTTTATCCACGAGATACGCGAGGATCTCCTTGGCTTGCTTTCTTTCAAACTTCAAGGGCGTTCCGTCGACAAACACGTCAAAATTGCCAAAGGTTAAAATCTTGATCCGTTTTTCGGGATTCCACTCGATGGGATTGCGAAGATTTTCGAGCTCGGTTCGGATCGCTTCGGGGGTGACGGGTTTTAAGACGTATCCGCTCATCCGAAGGTCGATTCCCTCTTTCATATATTCCGAAAAGCCCGTGGCAAAGACGATATTGACCTTGGGGTTGAGCTTTTTGAGGTCGAGTGCCAGCTCAATTCCGTTCTTTTCGGGGAGATGGATATCGAGAAATGCGACGTCGATCTTCGTTTTCGTTGCAGTATCAAGCGCACTTTGCACGTCACGGCAAAGATAGACGGTCGAACCTCCTGCCACCGCTTCGAGTGCGCGTTTCATCAATTCGAGCGCATAATATTCGTCATCGACTGCTAAGATGTTCATCGCCGCATTCCTTTCTTTTTCTTCTTTTTCGGGATTTCGATCGTTACTCTCGTTCCTACCCCCACGGTACTCTTAACACTCAACTCACCGTGGCACATTGCCGCAATTCTGCTACGCACGTTTTCAAGTCCCACGTGCTTTTCGGTGGATTCAAAATCAAAGCCGATTCCGTCGTCGATGATCTCCACAACGTAATGCGTCTCGGTATCATAGGTAGAGATCTTCAGCGTTCCGCCCTCTGCTTTTTTGGTAATGCCATGCTTGACGGCATTTTCTACGATGGGCTGTACCGACAGCGGCGGGAGTTCGAACTCCTTACACTGAATGGAATAGAGCACGTTCAGTCGTTCTCTGAATCTCGCCTTTTCAATTTTTAAGTAGCACTCCACGTGACTGAGCTCCTGCTCAAAGGGCACCATCGTCTCGCCTGTCACGTTGGAAAGATTCTGACGCAGATAGCGCGAGAAATCAATGGTCAGGTATTTTGCCTGATTAGGAGAAACGTCACACATCGACGCGATGGTAGAGAGCGTATTATAAATAAAATGAGGATTGATCTGTGAGAGCATCAATGCGTTGTGTTGTGATTGAATCAGCTTTTGCTTTTTGAGATAGATACTCGTATAGATGACGAGAACGCTGACGGTCAGTCCCACGTAGGTCAAAGACAAGCCGTGAACGGTATAGTCCAATATGATTCCCGCCACGGGAAAAAGCGTATATAACACGAATGCCATTCGATTAATTTTTGTCGATCTTCGTGCAAATGCCGCCATCAAAACGATGGCAAAGAACGAAAGGATGGGAAAGGCAAGATAGACAATCCCCATTGCGACATTCTCGGTTTGATGCCAATGACTTTGATGATTGAGCGAAAACGCATATCCAAAGAAAGCGTTTCCGATGGAAAAGAGCATCGAGAAGACACACAGCACGCGAAAGATCTTTAAGATCACCGATGCCGCGCGACTGCTTTCGTAGAGATTCTCCTTGAGGTATCCCATAAAGCAGAAGATCGCCGCTTGCCCCGCGCACGACGCGACGGTGTTGGAAATCACGGTCATCGTAGAGAGCGAAGCATTGCCTTCCCCCACCCAACTGACAATATCGGCAATCAGGGCGACAATGACCGAACAAAGCAAAAACAGAAAATGTCTTGTTTTGACCGTTTGATTCAAAAATTCTTGAAAACAAGACGCAAACACGATCAGTGTCACAAGCAGCGCAAATGCATCGAGCGCAATATTCATATAAGGAAAGTAAATATCTGCCATCGTTGCTTCCTTTCTTTATTTATCCACTATTTTGATTATATCACAAAGTTTGACCGATTTCAACACAAAAAGCAAAATCAAACAAATTGCGAACGATACAGCGTGGAATAAAAGCCGCCTGCGCGGAGAAGCTCCTCGTGATTTCCCTGCTCGATGATGGCACCGTCCTTGACCACAAGAATCGTATCGGCATTCTGAATGGTGGAAAGTCTGTGCGCGATGATAAAGCAGGTCTTATTTTCCATCAGCTCGGTCATTGCGTTCTGGATCTGAATCTCGGTGCGGGAGTCGACGTTTGAGGTCGCCTCGTCGAGGATCAGGATCGGCGCTTTCGAAAGGAAGGCGCGCGCGATGGTGATCTGCTGCTTCTGCCCTTTGGAAATATTGACACCGTCATCCGAGAGGATCGTATCGTATCCGTCGGGAAGGCTCTCGATATACGAGGCAATTCTCGCCGAGCGCGCCGCGGCGTAGACCTCCTCACGGGTCGCGTCCTCTCTGCCGTAGACGATATTATCGTAGATCGAACCGCAGAAAAGCCACGTGTCCTGCAAGACCATCGTAAAGGCAAGGCGAAGATCTTTTCGTTTTATGTCAACGGAAGGAATTCCGTCGATGCGGATCTCGCCGCTTTGGCTGTCGTAAAACCGCATCAAGAGGTTGATGATCGTCGTCTTTCCTGCGCCCGTCGGTCCGACGATGGCGACCGTCTGCCCTTTCTTCGCGGTGACCGAAACGTTTTTGAGGATCGTTTTATCCTCGGTATAGCCAAAGGTCACGTCATCAAGGCGAACGTCTCCCTCGACTTCGGCAAGCTCTTTGGCATCGGGAGCGTCTTCCTTTTCGGGCACTTCATCGAGAATGGCGAACACACGCTCCGCGGCGGAAAACGCCGACTGGAACTCGTGAAGAATATTGGAAAACTCGTTGATGGGTCCTGCAAATTTTCTGGAATACTGCACGAACTGCGCGACGCCGCCGAGTGTGATGAAAAAGGCAGAGGTGGCAAGGAACGTGCCGTTTTGCGAGTACATATAGAGAATGCCGCCCATCACTGCCACGAGGGTGAGCGAGATATTATTGATGAGATTGATCGTCGGAAACAGAAGTGCTCCGCTATATTCTGCCTTATAAAAGGCATCCATTGCCTCGTCGTTGATCTTATTGAAGCGCGAGGAAATTTCTTCCTGTCTGCCGTATGCCGAAATGGTGCGTGAGCCTGTCAGCATTTCCTCGGCAAAGCCGTTGAGCTCGCCGTACTTCTTTGCCCTTTTCCGATAGAGCGGACGAACCACCCTCGAACGGTAACGGGTAAAGAGGATCGACACGGGTACGGTGAGGGCAAAAATGAGGATCATCGGCTTTGAGATCTGCCACATAAAGACCAGTGAGCCAATGACGATATAAAGGCTCGTCATCACCTGAATAAGGTCGTGGGAGAGCGTACTGTTGATCGTATCAATATCGTACGACAGATGGCTGATGATATCTCCCGTTGCGTGGGTATCGAAAAATCCGACGGGAAGCTGTGTCAGCTTTTCAAACACCTGCTTGCGCATCTTATAGATAATTCTCTGGCTCAGATGGAGCATCACGATCGAGAGAACGTAGGCAAGAATGGCGGAGATAAGGTAGCAAGCGAGCATATAGCCGATATTTTCCCAAACAGTGGGAAAATCGACACCGCGTTCAAACTCGATCGCGTCGATCGCCGCGCCCGAATATTTCGGTCCGAGGAGCGAGAGCTGATTGGAGCCAAGGGTCAAGAGAAGCGCGAGCAAAAAAAGCGGCCACTGTCCGAGGACGTACTTGCTAAGGCGCAAGAAGATGCCTTTTCTTGATCTTTTCGGTTCCTTTTGCGTCTGTTTTTTAGTCAAGGAAAGCACCTCCCATCTGCGAATCGCTGATTTCTTTGTACTCGGCACAGCACTTCAAGAGTTCTTCGTGCTTGCCGCTTCCGATGATGGCACCGTCCTCGATCACGAGGATATGGTCGCAGTTTTTGACCGAGCTCACACGTTGCGCGACGGTAATGACTGTCGCGTCGGGCAGCGCCTCACCAAGGGCACGGCGGAGATTTGCATCTGTTTTATAGTCCAGCGCCGAGGAAGAATCGTCGAGGATCAGAATTTCGGGGTGTCCCGCGATGGCTCGCGAGATCAACACACGCTGACGCTGACCGCCCGAAAGATTCGTTCCGCCCGTGCTCACGCCGTGAGCATAGCCATCGGCAAAGGACGAAATAAAATCGTGTGCTTGCGCGATCTTTGCCGCCGCCACGATCTCGTCAGCGGAAATCTCGCGTCCAAAGCGAATATTTTCCTCGATCGAATCGGCGTAGAGAAAATCGTTCTGAAATACCACGCCAAACATCGCGGTGAGCTCCTCTTGCGAATAGGAGCGAACGTCCTTGCCTTTGATACGAACGATTCCCTCTCTCGGGTCGTAGAAGCGCATCAAAAGACGAAGAAGCGTAGATTTTCCGCTTCCCGTCGCGCCAATGATGCCGAGAGTTTCGCCTTTTTTGAGCGAGAAAGAGATGTTTTTAAGGTTGTCCTTTTTCCCAAGATACGAAAAGCTGACGTTCTCAAACGAGACGTGCTGTGTTGCGTCTCCCTTTCCGTCGTCTTCATAGTGTGCAAGCTCGCTGACGTTCTCCATCACCAGAGAAATTCGCTTGGCAGATGCGGCGCACTTGGTGTACATCACGAACATTCTTGAGAGTGACATCATCGCCATCGAAATGAGAGTAAAATACTGCATAAACGCGATGACTGTGGTGGCAGATGACGTTCCCTTAGAGACAAAATAGGCGCTGACCGCAATGACTGCGACGATTCCTATATTCATCAAGAGCGTCATAATGGGATTGACCACGCCCATGATCACGCTGGCTCTCGTCTCATTTTTCTTGAGCGCAAGATTTGCCTTGTCGTAACGTTCATTCTCATAGTCGACCTTGGAAAGGGCTTTGATGACGCGGATTCCCTGCGCGTCCTCACGGACGACTCTCACCATTCCGTCGACCGACTGCTGTACCTTTGAATAGAGCGGCACACCCTTTCGCGAGATACTGTACACAACGATAAAGATGAGAGGCAAGGTCGCGATCATCACGAGCGCGAGCTTTCGGTCCATCATCATCGTAATAAGGATTCCACCGAGAAGAAGAATGGGGGCGCGAATGCCCATTCGTTGCATCATTCCGATAAAATTCTGCACGTTATAGGTATCCGAGGTGATCCTCGCTTCGAGCGAGGGAATGGTAAATTTGTCGGTGCTTCTTGCCGACAGGTGGAGCGTTTTGGAAAAGAGCTCCTTTCTCATTCGCGTGGCAAAGATCATCGTAGTCTTTGCCGCCATTCGGTTGGCAATGATGTTACCAAGGCTTGCGATGACGGCGCAGAGTGCCATCACGATGCCGTAGAAAACGATCTGCTTGACGTCGTTCGATTGGATAACGTTTTCAAGGATATGCGACAGAAAAAACGGGATCATCAGCTCGGCAAGCGTGCCGACGATCTTAATGAGCGTTCCTACCGTGATCCTTGTGCGCAACGGTTTTAAATATGTCAGTACCCACTTCATTTGCTTTCCTCTTGGTTCTCAATGATCTCTCTTGCGCGTGTCTGCATCCGTTCGAGCACCGAATAAAAGATCGCAAGCTCCTCCTCGGGGATCCCCTCGGAGAGAAGCGCTCTCCATTCGCGAGACACCGTCTTGACCTCGGGTAGGATGGCAAGCATTTTTTCGGTCGGAGCAACCGAAAAATAGCGTTTATCATTCGGCAGAGGCGTGCGGGTGATGTACCCTTTTTCCTCAAGACAGTTGAGATTTCTTGCCACGGTGCTTTTGTTGAGGCAAAGCTCGCGTGCTAAATCTTCCTGGGAGCACCCGGGAGCGCGGCAGATCGCGAGAACAAAGGAATACTGCCCCATTTGCAGATCGTCCGCCGAGATCCTTTCGTGCCGATAGACCGCTTGGGATCGGCTGATATTGTTCAGCATTTTCATAAATTTTGGCATAAATCCCTCTCAAAATCAATAGTTTCTCTTGCAACAGTTTCGTATGCAACTATTATAGCAGTTTTTTTCGAAAAAGTCAAGAAGAACTGAAAAACTCCTTGAAAACATTTTTTCAAGGAGTTTTTCGTATGGAAAATTTAAAGCTTCACCGTGAATATTTTGATAAAGTGAATTATACCGTAAATGTTTTTTTAGTTCCGATATATTTTAAAATCTCTTCTACGGAATATTGTTGTTGTTCTTCTTCGATCAAATCAATTTTTTCAGCGTATTCATCGGTTAATTTTGTGAGGTTACTTGTACTGATGTTAACAGAAACTGTAACGTCATTCTTATCCTCGACATCTTTAACAAGATCCTCATAGACCTCTTCCTGAACGAAAAGCATTGGAACCTTCAGCTCTACTTTTTCATAGCTATCGTTTTCGGCATCATAATAATAAAAATACTGCGTTCTGAATTCAATGTCAAAACGACGGGATGCTGCCTTTAGTCCACCGGAAAGTCCGTAGTTCTTTACATTCCACGCGGAAGACGATCCGTTAATATAAATTGTATCTTTGTCCTTTGTCGATGCGGCGGGAATATGTTTGATCGAGGTAATTCCGCCGATATCCTCCAAATCAAACCAAAGCGTATTATAAACAATTCCGCTGAGACTTTCTTTCACCTCATAAGCGATCATTTTTCCGGTAGCTACCGAATACAGCTCGCAGATATAGCCATCAAACAAAGCCATACCGCTTGCCTTATTTCCAACCACTGTTACATAATCTTCGGTAATGTAGAAATCAGAAATACTAGACAATTCCACTGTCGAAATCGTAAGATACTCATAGATATGACCGGTGATGCTTCCATCGGAATTTTCAACAATTTCAAAGAACGCCCGACGACCGACATCAATATCTTCTAAATCAAAATATTTGATTGCAAATGTATACCGATTTTGATTGACCGTATATGCAACTGCATTTGCATCTCCTATTTGGATACGAACATTTTTCTCTTCTGTATCAATATCCATAGACAAAGCAATTTGTATACTTTGTTCACCCAAATCAAAAATGCTGACCGTATAGTCTAACACATAATATATCGTCTCCTGAGTACAATGAATAGTAACCGTATAGATACCGTCTTGAAATACGTAGTGCACCGTTTCTGTGGGATTTTCATCAATATAATTGTTAAAAGCTGTTACGGATACAGTAGCAAGATTATCGATGACCGAAAGAACAAGGAAGAACTTCTGTGCTTCCGATATGTTTTCAACCGTCATATTCCACTGCTCTCCGATTCCGTTTTTAGGAATATCCGAAACCGAAACAAAATTAGAATAATTCAAATCGACAGAATCTTTATTGATTAAATTTTCTGCATATTCCGAGCGCAATGTTTCGGGAATAATGGAACTGGGATTCCAGTGGTAACCTTTCAATAACGTATTTAAACAAGCAACAAAATCCACTTTTTCATTAGGAGACTCGGGCGTTTCGTCGCCACCGTCAGGCGTTTCGTTGCCACCGTCAGGTGTTTTGTCGCCGCCATCAGGCGTTTTGTCGCCACCGGGGGCTTTGTCATCATTAGATGAAATATTATCATTGGCATTATCGAGAGTTGTATTTGTAGTTTCTGTTGCAGAATCCTGTTCCTCTGATACACATGCGACAAAGGAAAGTAAAAAAGAGAAAACTAAGACGATAGATAAAAGTTTTTTCATAATACTGGTTGTCCTTTCTAAAAGATAAAAATATCAATCAAAATAACTTTTTTCGGGGTGTTTAATATTGGTGATAATGGCATATGGATATACAAAAACAGAAACCAATCCTCCAATCAACAATGCCAAAATAAACATTACGATACCAATCACAATTCCCAAAATAAAGGACAAAAGCTTCATCGCAATAAACCACAAGCAACCATCTACGTCAAGCGTAAAAATCAATGCCGGAAATTTTATGCTCCACTTGGCAATTTTCAAAGCCATCAGCCCAACAAAGTTATTGTTCAAAAAACAGCACGAAACAAATGTAAACATAGAAAGAGAAAACGCTATCGCGTAAATTCTCATATTTGTTTCCGCCAAAGCGGTATTCCACATACTGAAAGTAGCACTCAGAAAAATCACCGCCGCAAGTGTTCCAAAGATAAACGCTCGAATTCGTCGGTTTCTTCCAATTCTCAAAACCTCCGAACGATTCTTTTCTTCCTTTGATTGATGGCATTTGGAACACAACACCTTGTTACCGATTCGAACGATTTCTTCAGACTCATAGATCGGGTTATTACATTCTTCACAAACTGCCAAAAATTGACGGGGCGGAGCCTCTGTCTGATATGTTTTTTCATTCTTTTCTTCTTGCAAAGCTTGTTCCGGTATTTCTTTTGATTCAAGCCCTAAAATTTCATCAGCTGTAACGTCAAAAATTTTTGCCAATTCCAAAATTGTACCGATTGAGGGTTCCACCTCATCATTTTCCCATCGGGAAACTGCCTGTGCTGACACGAATAATTTATCCGCTAAATTTTTTTGTGTCATTTCGTGTTTTAACCGCAATCTTTTAATATTAGCGCCAATCATAATCAAAATACTCCTTTTTCATCGTGATAATTTGTTGGCTTCAACATACCTCTATTATAAACGAACTGTTGAAATCGGTCAATAAACAAGTAGAGGAATTACTAAACGGTTTGTGGAAAAAGTCGAAAATAGCATTAAAAAAGGTGCATCAATAGCGATGCACCGAAAAATGCATCTTCCGTAACGTTGCTACACAATTACTTTTCCCATTTGTGAAACGGAAAAAAGGAAAACGCACTTTTACCAAAGTGTTTTTCCACAAATGAGACTGATATATGTAATTGTGTAGCAATTTTATTTTATCAAATTTTTCTGTGCTTGTCAACAATTTGTTGAGCAAAATTCGAAGCAATTGGACAATATCTTTTTTATAAACAGAAAAATAAAATAAAAATTCGCCGTGAAGTTGTACTTCACGGCGAATTAAGCTCACCTTAGTGAAAGATTTTTCATCAATTACTTGATATTGGGAAGGCTTGCTGCTGCGATCGACTGACCGACACGGCGGCTGCTCTCGTCGGGAAGATGGATGGTGATCTTCTCTGCGAGCTCGGGGAATTCCTCGGCAAGAACCTTCTGTGCGTTCTTATGAAGAATGCTTCCGCCCTCACCCGACGATACACGACCCATCAGCAGTACGTGCTTGATATCGTAGAAGATTGCGTAGTAAGCAACTGCATATCCGAAATATGCGCCAATCGTCTCGTAGATCTTTGCCGCACGCTCGTCGCCCTGTGCCATCAGACCCTGAACGACCTTGAGCTTCTCTGCGGGAGATGCGCTCTCGTCGAGCTCAATTCCTGCCGCGGGAGCAAGCTTGATGACCGAATCCTGCGAGAAGTACTTGACTCCGCAACCGTAGTCGCCCGACCACTCGTCAAGCATTGCCTCTTTGTTATAGTCTGCGGGAACGAACGCAAGCTCGTTGAGCCAGCCCGTGATGTTTCCGTTGCCGTCGACGTATCCGCCTGCTTCACTCGTACCCATTGCAACACCGAGAACGTTGGTGTCGCCAAGGTCCATCGCACCTGCCAGCGCCGTAACGTCACCGTCATTCGCGACCTCGATCGGAACGTTTCCGAGTTCCTTCGCAATATCGGTATAGATATTCTTAACGACCTTCTCGAATGCTTCGGGATTTTCGTTCTTTACCTTGAGGAAAAGCGACGAGGTCATAATGCGATTTCCGATAACAACGCCTGCGGTAGAAACACCGATCGCGTCAACTCTCGGCATCTTGGAAGCCGCGGTCTTCATTGCGTCCATAATTCCCTCGTAGTGATACTGGGGATCGTTCTGAAGCTTGGGGAACCAAACGACTTCTTCGGAATAAGTAGCCTCGCCCTCGACGACAGCACTGACCTTACGGTCACTTCCGCCTGCGTCAAAGCCGATACGGCAACCGTCGAGATGTCTGCCAACGGGGGCTGCCGTCTCGTTTGCCACGGGAGCTTCTTCAAAGGGAACGTGAATGACCTCAAACGGAGCTTCGTACACACCCGACATAAAGTCGCGGTCAAATGCGCGGATACCCGTTTCGGTGTAATCTGCCTTGATCTGATCTGCGATCAGCTTCGAGCCTGCGATAATGATCTTGTATCCGCCGCGCGTCCAAAGAAGCGTCTTGACGATTCTCTCGACAAACTCGTGGTTCTCTTCATCGTGTCCCGTACCGTCCTTGAATACCTCTACGGTAAATACCGAAGTCAGACCGTTGTTTCTTTCCAGACCGATCGTCAGCTTCTGTCCGCCCTCAGCCTTGACTGCCGCTTCAAAATCGCGGTATACGATCGCCATCGGCATAAAGCCGGGATCGAGGGGTGCATTTACTTTAAGCTTCATAAATTGTTTTTCCTTTCTTGATGGTTCTTATGATATTGATATTTGCATCCGTAATAATGATGTCCGCATCCTTGCCCTCTTCGAGCGAGCCCAAACGGTCTCCACAGCCGATTGCGTTGGCAGGGTTGAGAGATGCCAGTTTGAACACTTCGTTGACGGGAAGATTGGTGTAATCAAGCACGTTCTTGACTGCCGAGTTGAGCTTCAGAACGCTTCCTGCGATCGTTCCGTCGGCAAGACGGCACTCGATTCCCTTCAGGAAGATCGGCTGTCCGCCCAGATCGTATTCGCCGTCGGGCATACCGCCCGCACGGGTACAGTCGGTGATGAGCACCATCTTATCGCCCTTGACCTTAGCGATGATCGAGTAAAGACCGGGATTGATGTGGAAGGTATCCGCAATGACCTCGACCGAAACGTTCTCGGATGCGAGTGCCGCACCGACCACGCCGGGGTTTCTGTGCGCCAGCGCCGACATTGCGTTGAAAAGGTGCGTTGCGTGGTTGACTCCGTCCTTTGCCGCGCTCATTGCTTCCTCAAAGGTTGCGTCGGTATGTCCCATCGAAACGAGCACGTCCGATTCTGCCGCAAGCTTCTTAATGCACTGATGATCCTTGTCCATCTCGGGCGCGAGCGTGACAAGCTTGATGATATCCGAATGCTCGATGATGAAATCGGCATCGGGTACGAGAATATTCTCTGCTGCCTGAGCTCCCTTCTTCGAGGGATTGATGAACGGACCCTCTGCGTGAACGCCGAGGATCTCCGCGCCGTCCCAAGTCTTGCTTTCTTCCTTGAGAGAGCGAACCGAGTTCAGTGCCGCGATGATCTCGTCCTTGGCAACCGTCATCGTGGTGGGAAGGAACGCCGTAACGCCGTTCTGTGCCACGCCGTATGCCATCTTCTTCACGCCTTCGGGCTTCGCGTCACTGGTATCCTCGCCAAAGCATCCGTGAATATGGATATCTACGAGACCGGGAGCAACGTAATTTCCGTTTGCGTCAATGATCTTCGCATCAGCGGGAACCGATTCTACAAGACCGACGATCTTTCCGCTGTCGCTGTCAAACACAAGAGACTTGCCGGATACGACGGCATCGGGAAGCATGATTTTACCGTGGATAATGTATGTCAATGCCATAAGTTATACTCCTTATTTTATTTTATTATTAATTTTAGTATATCAAAAAAATGTGAACATTTTGTGACTTCCCACGGTGTTTTCGGGGTATTTTTTGAGCATCTTGTGGGTATTTTTTGAGTATTTTATTGCTTTTTTGATTTAAATTTTATAAAGAAACCGTTATCCGTGCAAAAAAGCAGGTAGGCGATTACCTACCTGCTTTTTGGTGCGCATCTTCACGAAGTTGCCATGATAGTATCGTCAGCTTGGTAAAAAATTAGCCCTTACCGTGCAAGTAATATGGAACAACGATTTCTCCCGTGTATTTATCTACCCATCTTTCTGTAGAATAAGAATAATGATCGACGACGTATTTTTCAATGACGATAACGTAAATATGCTCGGGGGACGGGACGTTAACTGTGTGCCTAACGCGGTATTCGTTTTCTTCATTTTCAAAATCCATATATTCACAATCGTTTTTGGCAATTTCTATCGCTTCCTCGACGGGAATACCCTTTCCGTTCGGATCGTATGTAGACGCTGTAATTTCTCCCGTAAAAGCATTCACCAAGATTTGATCATGTGTGTTGATGTGATACGGCGGCATACTTTCATAACCATCCATGCCACCACCCGAGTTCCATTCGACTTGAAAGGCAAAGCGATAATGATCCGTTTCAGAATTAGGTGTGTCGATCAACACGATTTTGGCGGTGAAAATTGTTCCGGCAGAATGCTCCTTTCTACCGTCTTGGTTATCCCAATATGCGTTTGCCAAATTCCACGCTTGTTCCGCGGTGATGGGATACGTCTGCATAGCCGTTTCATTATCTGAAATCTGTGCCGAAGTATGATCGCCATCAACCGAGTCGGAATCGGAATTTTCATTTTGCGAAAGTGTGTCTTGAGCTTCGTTCAATTCACAAGAAACCAGCGATAATATCATCATCAAACAAAGAAAAAAGGCAATAAATTTTTTCATGAAAACTCTCCTTGTTTTTATCTCTCAATGCTACTATAGCATATCAAAAAATCATTGTCAAGACGGTGGGGAAAAGTTTTTTTAAAAGGCACTTTTTTATGTCAAAGTGGGGAAAAAATCCTAAATTTTAAAAATTGGTGTGATCTATACTGCGGGGAAAAGGACTGTGAACTATGTTTCGCTTTCTTTTCAATCACGGCGAAGCCGTGGATGGAATCCGCAACTTGTTGCGGTATGGAATCAATGCGGAGCATTGTATGGCATCGAGCCGCAAGAATACACCTTTGGTGATGCCATACGCCTTTGGCAATTCCATACACTACACAAGTGCATTGATGCCATACCAAGCCTGCGGCTTGGATAGAAAAAAGACCGTTGTAAAACGGTCTTTTTTCTTGGTGCGGGTAAAAGGACTGTGAACCATGTTTCGCTTCGCTCAACGGCAAGTTTGCTTTCGCAAACATTGCCCGCCGCTTGATTGTTTTTCTAACTTTGAAAACTTTGCTTGCGGCGGGAAGCTTCTGCGAAGCTTTACCCGCGTCAAAAAGAAACACCAAGGCGTTTGCCTTGGTGTTTCTTTTTGGTGCGGGTAAAAGGACTTGAACCTTCACGAAGTTGCCCCCACTAGAACCTGATGGTAACGTCACCTTGGTGAAAAGTCATAACAATTTTTCTAATTGATAAATTGCCATCTTTGGGGTTAGAACATTGATATTAACCTTCAATAAAAGTTCATATATATCCCCAAATACGCCAAAAATTCTCGATATCTCAGACATAAGATCTTCCTTTAATACGACATTTCCTTTATTCCTGACACAAGTAACTCCCATCACAGAAAGGTTATCATAATCTATCAAGAATTTATCAAACGTTAATATTCCATTGAGTCTCATTAGAAACTCTGAAGTTGCTTCTATGTTTGAAATTCCAAAATGCTCTAATGATATAACAATTGTATAATCTTCGTTATCTACAGCAATACGAACCGTTCCTGTTATCGGTATAAAATCTTTGGCAATTGTTTGATGGGGGAGAATAATAAAACCGTTATAAACATTCACTCGATACTCAATACCTAAATTGTCAAATATTTTTAAAATGCTTTGATAAATTTTTCTGAATACATTTTAATCTCCTTAAGAATTTAAAAAATAAAAGTTGTCGTAGCCGTTTCTTGCCATTTTTGCTAATTCCAAAGATGGTATACTATAAAAGTTGGTTTCGGATTCTATTCCTTTAAAATGTTCGTAGGAAAAAAGCTTTATTTTTGTTATCGTGTCTACGAAGTATTTGGGTTGCATAATAATAGAATATGGAATGAAAAATAAGGGAAAATTAGAAAATCCATATTCAGCCAAATTCATATCGTTAATACTGTAAAAATAATAAGATTTGGTCTTTTCATGTTTCGCATAATACCACTTTGGTTCGCGAAGTATAATACGCTCTATTTCGTCCTCTACGGTTATGTTTTTATTGCAAAACAAATCGTCGTTTTCTGAAATAGGTATCAAAAATAAGCATAATCCTCCGCCTTTAAACTGAATTGCATATGGGTATATAGTACATTTTTTTGCATTGTTATCACTGTATAATTCGCGTATATTATCGGGATTAAAATGTTCAACAGGGTGGTTGCCTTTGGTAATATCGTTTCGCGTTGTTATTCCGTCTTGTGATGCTCCACAATAAGAGCAAATCTTTTTATTTGCGGATATACTTTTTTTACACTTGATACAGGTTACCAACATTTTGAATTCTCCTTATACTTTAACTGCATTTATATGATATCACATGTTCTTAAGTTTGTCAAGTGCTATTTATCTCTCTTGATAAATATAAACCTTTAATAATAAGGTATAATATCATAAAAAGGAGGAACTAAAAATGACATATAATATCGCAGATAAAATAAGATACTTGCGTGACAAGGCAGGATTTACACAGACAGACCTTGCTAAGCGTTTGGGAATTTCAAGAAGCGCAGTGAACTCTTGGGAAATGTCACTTTCTTCCCCCTCGTTATCAAACATCATAGAAATGACACAAATCTTTCACGTCAGTGCGGATTATCTTTTATTCGATTCTGATAAAATGATGATCGACATTTCTTCTCTCGATAATGACGAGAGAGAAATCATTGTAAAATTGGTAGCTTGTATGGAAAAGAATAAATAAAAAAGAAGAATCACAATTGTGATTCTTCTTTTTTTGTGAAGGTAAATGGTCTTGAACCTTTACCAAGGAACTACGATTAGAACATGCTGGTAACATCACTTGGGTGAACTAATATTATTACTTTAATTTGTTTTTAGGCTTGGGATTGGAATCTTTAATCCGATCAATAAATTGTTCTATAATCGGATACCCGCCAGCGGTATGACGAAATTCTGCTAGGGTACATCCTTTTTTTACATCATTCAAAAACTGAAATTGTTGCTCAATAGTTTCAGTATCAACAATTCCTAAATTCCACGATACCAACATAGTTTCTAACGTATTTAAGTAAGTTATTACATGCCATCTCAATTCAGTTAATATTTTACCGTCCACAGTTTTACTATTTTTCAGGGAACAATTAGCACAATGGCTACTGTCAATAGGACAAAATTTGCATATATCTTTCTTAATATCATCAGAAACATCAAAGGCTTGATGCTCATATAATTTTTGACATTGATCGGTGTTCAATTTGCGAGCAACTTGTTCAGCTATGCAAGTATCCTTTTTTAAAGAATTACACCATGTTGCCATAAATTGTGTGGTGTTTTCACGACGACGCTCTTCATGTTGTTGTTTTATTTGTTTTCTCAGTAAATAGATTTGAATTATAACTAGAAAAGCTGTAATAATTAAAATAATTAGTTCTAAAATCGCCACACAAAGCATATTTATCTCCTTAATAATTTATTTATTTTTATCCATTATACAACATATTTCAAGAAAATTCAACATGTTTTTACAAAATAACTGTTAAAATCATTTTTTAGTTAGACTTTTTTCAAAGAAGTTGCGTGTCTGCCAACAATTTTTAAAAGATAAAAGCCTCGAAAACGTAGTGTTTTCAAGGCTGATTTTTATCTTGTTCGCTAAATTGTACCATCGGGTGCTGAACAAAGAAATTCGGCAGCACTGACAGCGACTATTGGCTGTCGGCACTGCCGACTGGTGCGGGTAAAAGGACTATGAACCATGTCTCGCTTCGCTCAA
>JAFQPC010000024.1 GCA_017411935.1 Clostridia bacterium
CAAAACGCGACCAAAGATACCGCGAACTTTGGATCCCTATAGAAAAGAAATAATCCTTTGCCCCGCCTTGTGCGGGGCTTTTTCTGTGTATCAAAAAAGCCTTCTCCTGCGGGAGAAGGGGGACCACGAAGTGGTGGATGAGGAGTTAGTTTGGTGTTAGAAACACCTCATCCGTCACGCTTCGAGTGCCACCTTCCCCCACTGGGGAAGGCTATTCAATTTTAGCGCTAATTTTGCAGACTCTCTGCGACCTCTTTTTTATTATTACACTCCAAGCATTGCGGCGCCGATGATACCTGCGTCGTTTTTGAGCTTTGCGATACGGATATCGGTCAGAGCAACGCGGTCACCGCCGTACTGCTCGGCACGAACCTGCGGGAGCAGAGAATCAATGAGCGACTGACCCTCGTTCGAAATACCGCCGCCGATCGAGATGACCTCGGGCTGGAAGATGTTGATGATGTTGGTAAGGCCCGCAGCGAGGTATCTGATATATTTGTCGTGCACCTCTTTGGCTGCCTCGTCGCCCGCTCTCATCGCGTCAAATGCAGTTCTTCCCGAAATCTTCGGAGCGTCTGCCATGATCGTCTTGCGACCGGTCTTTGCGCATTCCTCGATCTTTTCTTTGGTCATACGGATCAGCGCCGTTGCCGAGGAGTATGCTTCCCAACAGCCGCGTCTGCCGCAACCGCACGGCGCGCCGTCTACCTCGATCACGATGTGACCGAGCTCTGCGCCCGCAAAGTTAAAGCCCGAGTAGATCTTGTTGTCGGCAATGATACCGCCGCCGACACCCGTGCCGAGCGTGATCATAATGCTGTTGCTCGTACCCTTTGCCGCACCTGCGACTGCCTCGCCCCAAGCGGCGGCATTCGCGTCGTTCTCAATGTGAACGTCACACGCCGAGCCAAGCATCTCCTTGAGGGTATCTGCCAAGGGGTAGTGCAAAAAAGAGGGGAGATTGCAGGAGTAGACGAGAACACCGGTGGCACTGTTGGCAATGCCGGGCGTAGCGATACCGATTCCGTCAACCTCGGAAAGAGAGATGTTCTGTGCTTCGCACACCTCACGGCAAAGGGTCGCGATATCCGCTACAATAGCTTCGCTTGCGCGGTCTGCGCCCGTGGGAAGGCTCTTTTTCTGAACGATTTGAAATTCTTCGTTGACAAGACCGACGGCAATGTTCGTTCCGCCAAGGTCAACACCGATTCTGTACATGGTGGTTCCTCCGTTTTATTACGTTAATTTTCAGATATTATTATCATATACTAACACCATTATAAACAATTCATCAAATGATGTCAATGGATTTTTTTATTTTTTAGTTAGGTTATTTTTTTGCAAATCGTTTTTCACACAGCAAGGCAAGGGGACAGGTGTCGCACGACGGCGCGCGCGCAGAGCAGACGTCTCTGCCAAACTGTACGATGCGATGGCAAAAATCCGATTGCTTTTCGGGCGCTACCAGCTCGGAAAGGATTTTTTCGACCTTGTGGGGATCCTTGAGACTTGGGTCATACATGCCAAAGCGACCGCAGATGCGAATACAATGCGTGTCGGCAACGATGCCGGGCTTTCCGTAAATGTCACCGAGCAGAAGATTGGCGATCTTTCTGCCGACGCCGGGCAGAGAGAGAAGCTCGTCCATCGTGTCGGGAACGCGTCCGCCAAACCGATCGCGGACGATCGTGCAGGCTTCTTTGATGCTCTGCGCCTTGGTGTGAAAGAGTCCGCAGGGGCGGATGATCTCCTCGATCGAAGCGAGCGGCGCGTCGGCGAGCTCGGAAAGCGTGGGGTAGACCGAGAAGAGCTCTCGGCAGACGATATTTACGCGCGCGTCGGTGCATTGGGCAGAGAGACGCGCCATCACGAGCAGTCGCCAAGGCTCTCCGCCGTATTCAAGGGCGCAGACCGCCTCGGGATAGATCGCTTCGAGCTCGCGGACGATCTCGGTCATCCGCGCTTTTTTCTGTGCCTTCGTCATGCTTTTTTCGGGGCGGTGAAGAGCGTGCCCACGTGACCGCCGTCAAGGAGTGTGTAAAGGATCTCGGGATCGTGTCCGTTGAGGATAAACATCGGGATACCCGCCTCGGTCACAAGCTTTGCGGCTTGCAGCTTTGCTACCATTCCGCCCGTACCGCGATCGGTACCCGCGCCGCCTGCCTTTTCGTAGATCTCGTCGATGTTTTCGACGCGGGGGATCAGCATCGCGTCGGGATTGGTTCGGGGATCGGCATCAAAGAGACCGTCCACGTCCGAAAGGTTCAGAAGCAGATCTGCCTGACAGAGGAGCGAGACGTACGCCGAGAGAATATCGTTGCCGCCGAACTTCGTCAGCTCGTCGGTCGAGACTGCGTCGTTTTCATTGACGATCGGGATACAGCGCATCGCAAGAAGACGCGCAAAGGTATTCTCGGCGGCGCTGCGGCGAGCAGGATTGGTCAAAACGTCCTTCGTCATCAGAATTTGCGCGACGGTGTGACCGTAATCCGAGAAGAAACGGTCATAGATCTTCATCAGCTCACTCTGACCGATCG
>JAFQPC010000170.1 GCA_017411935.1 Clostridia bacterium
ATATTCCACGTAATATGTGTGAAAATATGCGATGCTTTGCCGCAGGGGTGGATCGAGCTGACTTTAATGCCAAGCTCCGAAAGACGGGAGCATACTTCTTTCTCTGACAGATGCCCGTCAAGCATCGGGAATTCCCAAAGCCCTGCGAGCAGTCCCTTAGTCGGTCGCTTGCGAAGTGCTACGCCGCGCTCAGAGCAGAGAAGAAGCACCGTGTACTCCTCGGTTCTTCGTTCCTTTTTGGGGCTTTTCTTTGGAAGTTCGCGCCAACGTTCGTCACGCCTTGCCGCGCATTGTGCCGCCAGCGGACATTCAGAGCATTTCGGCGCACCAACGGGAAGACAGACCTTTTCTCCGAGCTCCATAAGCCCCTCGGTCAGATCTCCCGCATCCTCTCCCTCGGGGTAGATCTCGCGAAGCCACTCCGTAACGGCTTTTTTTGTTGCATCGAGTGCAATATCGTCCTCGCGTCCCGAGAGACGCATGATCACACGTAATACGTTACCGTCGACGGCAGGCTCGGGTAGACCAAAGGCGATCGAAGCAATCGCCCCCGCGGTGTAATCACCGATGCCAGGTAGCGCGCGGAGTGCGGAAAAATTACGAGGAAGACTTCCGCCGTGATGCTCCATCACAAGAAGCGACGCTTTTTTGAGATTTCTTGCACGGCTGTAATAGCCAAGTCCCTCCCATAGCTTCATCAGTCGTTCGTCGGGGAGTTCGGCAAGCGCCTTTACAGACGGTGCTTCTGAGAGAAAACGATGATAATAGGGAATCACGGCTTCGATACGCGTCTGCTGAAGCATGATCTCCGAAAGCCAAATACGATAAGGGTCTTTGGATTCTCTCCAGGGAAGAGGACTGCGTACCGAGCAAAACCACGAAAGAAGCGGCGCGATCAATTCGTCGGATAGCACGCCCGATTCGACGGAAGACAGTGCTTTTTTCATTTTCTGCATTAAAAGATTCCGAGAATTGCCCAAATGACCGTGGTAGCAACGCTTAATACCATCAATCCTGCCAAGATCCAGCAAAGAAAACGAAGCCAAAATCCTTGTGCTTTTTTCTTCATAATGAGTACTCCTTTTGTGTTTTAATCAATTTTCAGTTGCAAAGCTGTCAGCTCGTCATCGGGCAAAAGCTGTCCCGAAGCGGGAATTTTCAGCTTGCGATAGCCCTTGAGATCTTCGTATTTAGGATCGATCTTTTCGGTTGCAAAGACGAGAGATTGACCTTTTTTGAGAGTCATCAGGGTGACACCGCCCGAGGTTCTCGTTGCCTTTTGGGGAATGAGCGAGGTTTTGAGAATGATCGCGCGTTCTCCTTCGGAGACGAGCATGATCTCAAAGGGAGCTTTTTCCTTTTCATAAAAGACACCGCAGATGGGAGATGCGTTGGAATAGGCACCTACCAACTTTTTGCGGTTACCCTTGGTTTCGTAGCTTGTTACAGGAACACGGACACCCTTGCCGTTCTTAAAGACAAAGACGAAGTTTTCTCCTGCGGGATAGCCACTCTGTACGCGCATAAATATGGGTTTTTCCCCATCTTCCATACCGAGCTTGGCAGGAAGAAATTCACCCATTGCCGAAGCCTTGACACATTCAAAGTCGTATGCCTTGGCACGGTAAAGCTGTGCGCGATCGGTGATAAAGATGAGATCGGAGAGGTTCTCGCAATCCTCGGTGTAGAGGATCTCGTCGTTTTCTTTCAAACGCTGTTCGTCGTTTCCGCGAAGCGATTGGAGAGTGATCTTCTTGAAATATCCCTCACGCGTCATATAAACACGGACGTTGTAGTTTTCGGGGGTCTTGTCCTCAACGTATTCTTCCATTTCGGAGCTGTCGATGATCTGCGTTTTTCTCGGCTGACCGTATTTTTTCTTGATCTCGCCCAGCTGAGATGCAATAAGCGCTTTCAGCTTGAGTTCGTCTCCGAGGATCTCCTCAATGCGGGCGATCTCGGCTTGCAGATTTTCGATCTCGGCGATTCGGTTGATGATATATTGCTTGTTGAGGTTGCGGAGCTTGATCTCGGCGATATACTCGGCTTGGATCTCGTCAATGCCAAAGCCCGACATCAGGTTGGGGATAACGTCCTCTTCCTTTTCGGTGTGTCGAATGATCTTGATCGCCTTGTCAATATCAAGAAGGATCTTGCCAAGTCCGAGCAGAAGATGGAGCTTGTCCTTTTTCTTCTTTAAATCAAAATTCAGTTCGCGCGAAAGACAGGTCATACGGAATCGGATCCATTCGGTGAGGATCTCGAGAACACCCATCTGACGTGGCGTGGAATCTACAAGAATATTGAAATTACACTTGAAGCTGTCTTCGAGTGTCGTTGCACGGAAGAGCTTTGCCATCAGCTTGTCGGGATCGGTGCCGCGGCGCAGGTCAAGCGTTAGCTTCAAACCCGAAATATCACCCTCATCACGGAAATCCGAGACATCTTTGAGCTTTCCTTCTTTGACCATATCGGCAACCTTTTTGAGAATGACCTCAATGGTGGTGGAGTAGGGGATCTGGGTGATCTCGATACAGTTATTGACCTTGTCGTAGGTATAACGGGAACGGATCGGAACAGAGCCCGAGCCCGTCAGATAGATCTGCCTCATTTCCTCGCGGTTGTAGAGGATCGATCCGCCACCGGGAAAGTCAGGTGCTTTCATAATATCGAGAAGTCGATCGACCGAAAGCTTCGGATTTTTCAGAAGTGCGACCGTAGCATCACATACCTCTGCGAGATTGAAGGAACAAATCGAAGATGCCATACCGACGGCAATTCCCGTGTTGGGCGTAACCAGAACGTTTGGGAAGGTCGTGGGAAGAAGTACAGGCTCCTTCTGCGTACCGTCGTAGTTGTCCACCATATCGACCGCGTCCTTATCAATACCCGAAAAGAGCTCCTGACAGAAGATGTCGAGCTTTGCCTCGGTATAACGAGAGGCGGCAAACTTCATATTCGAAGAATACTGCTTACCAAAACTTCCTTTGGAATCAATAAAGGGGTGAAGAAGCGCTTCGTTACCGCGCGTCAGACGCACCATCGTTTCATAGATTGCCATATCACCGTGTGGGTTGAGCTGCATCGTTCGTCCAACGATATTCGCACTCTTGATCTTGGGGTGATCCTTTTGCAGAAGTCCCATCTTATACATCGTATAAAGAAGCTTTCTGTGTGCGGGCTTGAGACCGTCGATCTCGGGAATCGCACGTGAGACGATAACGCTCATTACGTAGGGCATATAGTTCGTCTCGATGGTTTCGGTAATCAGCTGGGGGCGGGCAGGGGCGTGAACGATC
>JAFQPC010000171.1 GCA_017411935.1 Clostridia bacterium
AAAGCCTCACTTCGCTCGGGGACAACGCTTTTACCGACTGCTCCTCTCTCGTTTCGGTGATGTTCCACCCCGAACTCGTCGAGATCGGAGACAGTGCTTTTAAGGATTGCAACTCGCTTAGCGCACTTTATTTTTACGGCAACGAACCACAGATGGATGCCCTGAAAAACGAAACAGCAAAGTACAACGACGATTTTCTGAATGCCGACGTATATTTTTA
The DNA here is from genome assembly GCA_017411935.1 of Clostridia bacterium. Taxonomy (GTDB): domain Bacteria; phylum Bacillota; class Clostridia; order Oscillospirales; family CAG-272; genus HGM12713. The sequence goes on from JAFQPC010000171.1 coordinate 221, forward strand.
TTCCGATGATCCCAACGACTTGGGTTGTTGGTATCTGGATGACAACAACAATCCAAAGCTTTGGAAATAACAAAGGAGAATCCCGTGAGCAAACAGTGTAAAAAAACCGCCTGCGCCAAGAAGACCTCGATCGGCGGACAGGCTCTCATTGAAGGAATTATGATGCGCGGACCGAAGAAGTCCGCCATGGCAGTACGCAACCCCGAGGGCGAGATCGTCCTTGAGGTATGGGAGACACAAACGAAAAAATCCGCCAAGATCACGCGTCTTCCCATCATTCGCGGTGTGTTTGGCTTCATCACCTCGATGAAGGCAGGCTACAAGGCTCTGATGCGCTCGGCAGAGATCGCAGGACTTGAAGACGAGCCGAAAAAAGAGATCTCGGCAGACGAAGCACCCGAAGCAATTGAGACCACCGATAAAAAAGAAGACTCCAAAAAGGACTCGGTACTGATGAGCGTCGTGATGGTGATCGCCAGCGTTCTCGGCATTGCCCTTGCGATCGGACTTTTTATTATGCTTCCCACCTTCCTCTATACGTGGTGTGTGTCGTGGTTCCCTTTCCTCGAGCCCAACGATGCGGCACTCGCTTCTCTCGTCAAATCGGCATTTGAGGGAATCCTCAAGATCGTCGTACTCGTTGCTTATATGCTCCTTGTCACCTTGATGAAAGACATTCGCAGAACCTTCCAATACCACGGTGCCGAGCACAAAACGATCTTTTGCTACGAGCACGGACTCGAGCTGACCGTGGAAAACGTTCGCCGCGAGCGTCGTTTCCACCCCCGTTGCGGCACGTCCTTCCTCGTTCTGATGCTTCTTGTGGGAATGTTTATCTCGTTCTTCATCGATCCGCTCTTTATCTGGCTGACGGGCGACGTTCCCCCGACGGTTCTTCGCGCGGTACTGAAGCTCCTGCTTCTCCCCATTACAATGGGTGTTGGCTACGAGCTCATCAAGCTGGCGGGCAGACACGATAATCTCTTTACCCGCATCATTTCCGCCCCCGGTATGTGGCTCCAGCGCGTGACCGTGCTCGAACCGACCGACGATATGATCGAATGCGCCATCACCGCCTTCAAGGAAGTCATTCCCGAGGACGAGAGCGATAAGTTTTGAAACACAACAAAAACGACGGCTTAATGAGCCGTCGTTTTGTTGTGTTATTTAAGCTTCATTCGGAACGTAATTGTAATGAACCGTTACGCCGGCGGGAATATCCGCCTGCGATTTTTCAATCGAATTCCATCCGTCTTCCGTTCCTGTAAAATAAATATCGGTCAAGTGATCGCATCGTAAGAACGCAAAGTATTCAATTTTCGTGACGCTGTCGGGAATTACGACACTCGTCAAGCTACTGCCCGAGAACGCAGAATTGCCGATGCTCGTGACGCCATCGGGAATCGTGATGCTCGTCAAGCTACTGCACTCCGAGAACGCAGAGTTGCCGATGCTCGTGACGCCGTCGGGGATCGTGATGCTCGTCAAGCTACTGCAATAATGGAACGCATCAGAGCCAATGCTCGTAACGCTATCGGGGATCGTGATACTCGTCATGTTACTGCAATTGGCGAATGCAGAACTTCCTATGCTCTTGACACCATTGGGCAAAATTACGTTGATAAGACTACTGCATTTCTTGAAGGCAGCGTCTCCAATACTTTTCACGCCATTACCGATCGTAAGGCTTGATAAGGACTCACACCCAAAAAAGGCAGAATAGCCAATGCTCGTGACGCGATTGGGAATCGTAATGCTCGTCAAGTTACTGCAACAATAGAATGCACCGCTTCCAATGCTTGTAACGCCATCGGGAATCGTGATACCCGTCAAACCAATACACCCAGAGAACGCAAACTCTCCAATACTCGTAACACCATTAGGAAGGGTAATACTCGTCAAGCTGTTACAATAGGAGAACACACCGTCTTCCATACGCGTAACGCCGTCAGGGATCGTAATGCTCGTCAAACTCTTGCAAGTACTAAAGGCATCGCTTCCGATGCTGGTAATGCCGTTGGGAAGTTCAATCCTCGTCAAGCTTTGACAGTCGTAGAACGCCTCCGTCCCTATGCTCTGGATACTATCAGGAAGCGTAACGTTTGTCAAGTTGTTACAAAACATGAATACGGAATTACCAATGCTCGTAACGCCCTCGAAAATCGTAACGCTCGTCAAGCTACCGCAATCATAAAAAGTATACTCGCCAATGCTCTTAACGCCGCCCGGGATCGTTATCGTCTGCAAGCTATCGCAACCATAGAATGCAAAACTACCAAGACTCGTCATCTCTTCGGAAAGAGAAATACTCGTCAAGCTACTGCAGTACCGAAATGCCGATTCTCCAATGCTCTTGACGCTTTGAGGAAGGATAACGCTTTCGAGGCTACTGCAACCGTAGAACAAACTCTTTTCAAGGCTCTTGATTCCGTCGGGAATGGTTATCGTCGTCAAGCTTGTACAGCTATCAAACGCCCCCCTTCCAATGCTCGTTACGCCATTGCCCATCACAATACTCGTCAAACCGCTGCAATCAGCGAACGCACGTGGCCCGATCGTCTCGATACTATCGGGAAGGACAATGCCCGTCAAGCCACTATTCTTAAGGAATGCACACTCACGAATTCCCACCACGGGATATCCTTCGGGGGTAGTTGGCGGAATGAAAATCTTCGTATCGGTGCAAGTTCCGATATGCGTCACAGAATACGTTCCGTCATGGTTCGATACGAATCGCAATCCTTGGCTGTAAGATATATCACTGCACCTGTTACAAATGTGATCAATATAATTATGTCCGAGTGCTATACCAACGGTAAGTCCGCAACCGTTCTTACAAGTCAAAGGAGCGGTGCAGGTCGCTTCTGCCATATCGTGTCCAAGCGCTTCGCCCTTGGTTTCACCGCACTTGGAGCAAGTTTTTGGTGTATCGCAATCGGCATCTACCCAATTGTGCTCACATTCGGAATCAGAATTATTTTTTTCGTCCGAATTTGTTCCTCCGCTGTTTTGCGTCGTCTGATTCTCGGCGGCTTCTTGTGTGGCGAGCTCTTCGCCCGAATCACACGCCGCGAAGATGCAAACGAACATTACGAGGAAGAGTACCACGTAAAGAACTTTTGTAATTTTTTGTGATTTTTTCATTTTTTCATTCCTCCTAAAAAGTGCGCTGACCGGAGTCAGCGCACAAAAAACGCAAACTCCGTTGTTGCCACACAACCTTCGACACCACTACCATTGTATGCGAAAAAGAGTATGCATTTTTGTCGAAACAAAAATGGGCATACTTATGATAATGAGAATATTCGGTTGTGTGGCAATTTTATTATAGCACAATTTTTTCTATTTGTAAATGTTTTTTATAAAAATAAACATTTTGTATATGAATAAAAACACCGCCAACCGAAGCTCGGTTGGCGGTGTTTTTTATTTACGTCAGACCTTAAACATCATATCGCCGTAGGTGGGAAGCGGCCAATATTCGCTCGACGTCAGGCACTCCATCGCGTCGACGTGCGTGCGCAAGATTCCCATCGCGGGGAGAACCGACTCACAGTAGGCTTTCGCTCTCTTGAGCGTATCCTTTTCCGATGCCGCTGCCGTTTCCACGTCGCGGAGCGCGGCAAGATCGCGGTAAGTACTTTCATTGAGCGCCGAAAGCTTTGTCAGCAGGTCGCGTTCCACCTCGCACGAAAGCTCGGGCATCACCGCAAGCTTCGCACCCATCGTGCCCGCCACGTCGCCAAGATATGCGTTGACGGCGGGAATAATGTCGCGGCTGACCATCTCGATCATCGTCAGCGCCTCGATATTGACGATCTTTGCGTAATTCTCCAGAAGAATATCCTCGCGCGAACGGATCTCGGTGGCACTCATAACACCGTGC
>JAFQPC010000172.1 GCA_017411935.1 Clostridia bacterium
AACACTCGATATGGTCTGAGTGACAAGACTTGAACTTGCGGCCTCTACCACCCCAAGGTCATTTTGCACCAAGGTTTTGAGCCGTTTTCGTTCATTTTCTCGGGAAATCGTGCTGTTTTTACGCTTTTTGACGCTTTTTTGCGATTTCTGTGGGATCCCTTCGTTGTACTTTGGTGCATAATGATACCCACTATGAACAACCACTATGCACAAGTTTCCTATGCACTATACAAAATTCAGGGCCTTCGTTACTTTTTATTTTATCCCTGATAGGGGCATTTGTCAAGTGCATTTTTGAAAAAAGTGAATTTTTACAAAAAGAGGGGGAGCCCCCGCGGGAACTCCCCACGGTCGCAGACCTCACAGATTTCTGCAACGTGATCACAAAGAATATATACATCAAGATCAAGTAAAAACCAATAGATTTGCTGATACTTGTCAAGCTCTCTTGACGGAAGCTTTTTTGCCACGGAAAGCGATACCGATTTTTATGATATTAGAAGTGCCGTATACTTTCATTTGAGTAGTAATCTGTAGTTGCTTTTTTAAAATCAGATACACCGATAGGAAGCGGCTTCTTCTTTTTTACGATCAAAACAGGTGTGGCTTTACAAGCAGAGGAAGGACATACGGCATTACGCGGAATAACCCACGATTTGCCTTGTTTTTTTGCGCCTTCAATATCACCGTTCTTACACATTTGCTGTATTCTTCTGGCGGTAATGCCCCAAAGCTCATGCGCTTCGTTACAAGTCATATATTCCATCACGAAATCTCCTAAACGAAATTACATCTGTATTATACCACGGATAACGAAATTTGTCGACTGAAATTTCGCTAAATCGCTTGGGAATTTCGTTATCATTTCGCCAAATTTCGTCACCAAGCGAAATTGTGCAGCAAAATGCGACCAATCTATAGTTGCACTATAGAATAGTCGCAAATGAGATTGGCTTAAAAACATTTTTAATCACAAAATTCCGAAAAAACGAAATGTCGTCAGCAGTGATTCCGACGCTTTATAAAACCGAACATGATACCCTATCGGGTACTGTGAATCTGCCGCTTTATGATATTATACCTTTTCGGGTACAAATTTATAAAAATATATTGACATTATACCCGTTGGGGTGTATAATATATGTGTTATGAATACAATTGCTAATTTTATCAAACAAAAAAGAAAAGAAGCAGGACTGACGCAAGAGGAGTTTGCGATCCGTTCGGGACTCGGACTTCGCTTTGTTCGTGAATTGGAGCAAGGCAAGGAAACGGTCAGAATGGATAAAGTCAATCAGGCACTCGCAATGTTCGGTATGGTTGCCGTACCCGGAAGAAAGGATGAGAAATGATGGAAGCATATCGCACCGCGTATGTGTACGTTCGGGAAGCTTTTGCAGGAACATTGAAGGAGACTGATTATGGGTATTCGTTCAAATACGATGATGAATATCTTGCAAAAAACGATTCTACTGCCGTCAGTTTAACGCTTCCCAAAAGGGAAGAAGAATACACCTCCAATTTTCTGTTCCCGTTTTTTGACGGTCTGATTCCCGAAGGATGGCTTTTGAATGTCGTTGCTCACAACTGGAAGAAGGATAAGAACGACCGCTTTGGAATTTTGCTCGTCGCTTGCCGCGATCCGATCGGCAACGTGAGCATACGGGAGGTGAGATTATGAGATGTCTGTGCTGCGGAAAAGAATTTGATGCGCGTTCCTCGCAAGAAGAGCTTGCAATGGAATGGCATCAAGCTTGTCTGAAAAAATTCTTCGGAACAAAAACCATGCCCGATGTGGACGTTTCCGAGCAGGTTTTGGAGCAGCTTGCGATTGAATCCACCAATAAAGGATATACCGTTCCGGGCGTGCAGAAAAAGCTGTCGCTTCACCTGTCCGAGGAAGACAAGGACCGTCCTCGCTTGACGCTTGTCAACTATCCTACGGGATATATCCTCAAGCCGCAAACAGAGGAATACCGCGCACTTCCCGAAGCGGAATATCTTGTGATGTCAATGGCTCGGGCTACGAGGATCAAGACCGTGCCGTTTGCGCTTGTACGTGTTCCTTCCTGTGAAAATCAATTTGCTTATATCACAAAGCGCATTGACCGAGTGGGAAAGGCAAAGCAGGTACAGATGCTGGCGATGGAGGATTTTTGTCAGCTTGAAAATCGCCTGACATCCGACAAATACAAGGGCTCCTACGAGCGTTGTGCCAAAGTGGTGCAGAACTACTCGCAGAGCGCAGGCTTGGATGTGGCAGATCTGTTCTTGCGTATCGTCTTTTCCTTTGCCATCGGTAATTCCGATATGCATCTGAAAAACTTTTCTCTGATCGAAACGGCAGAGGGAAGTGGTGTGTATCAGCTGTCGGACGCATACGATGTGTTGCCCGTCAACGTCATCATGCCGCAGGATCAGGAAGAATTGGCGCTCACGCTGAATGGAAAAAAGCAGAATATACGGCGAAAGGATTTCCTTATTTTTGCAGAAGCCTGTGGTCTTAACCGCAAATCGGCAGAAAAGATGATTGAAAAGATCGTCGCGCTCAAGGATATGTATCTTACCATGTGCCGAGAATCCTATCTGCCAGACGATATGAAAGAGTGCTTTGAATCTCTTATCTGCGAGAGAATTGCTGTCTTGGGGTAAAATAAAGCATTATACCACATCGTTCGACATTCCGCAACGGGTAATTTTTCGATGGAGGCGGCGGTAATACGATTCAGCTTTATCCGATCGTCCCAAAAGGGTCAAGGAAGGCATAAGGCAGAAAAAAACGTCTCCGCGTCCAAAAAACGCAGCTCCGAGAAAAAAAGGGGTTGCGTTTTTTGCTTTTTTGTGGTATGATGTAAGTGAACAAAAAAGGAGGCGGACGATATGAAACGCATGCTTTCGGCAACCCTGATCTCCCTCGCGTTTCTCCTCTCGCTCTCGGGCTGTATCGTCATCCCCATTTACAAGAACTTCGACCTCGATCCCGAAACGGTCTCGTCGGTCCAGATCTACGATCTGCGCCTCGGAGACTCGTATTACGATGATTTTTTGGAGCAGGAGTTCCTCCTCGTTCACACGCTGGAGGCCTCGCAAACGTCGGATTTTCTGAGTGATCTTGCCGAGATCCGCTTTTCCGATCACCTTATCATCACGATCGCTGCGATGGATCCCAACTTTTAATATGGCGATGGGGTGGTTCGCGTCAATTACACGAGCGGAGCCTACTCGCTGATCTCCTGCGACGGCTACGGCACCGACTACGATGCCGACGGAGAGCGAATCGACACCAACCACTTTGGTTGCGACAACGAGGAATGGAAGGACCTGATCATGCGCTACCTACCCATAGCAGAATCTTGACAATGCCCGCCCCTCCGCACACCGCTATCCCGAGCAAAAAAGATTTGAAAGGAAGTGACGCGCCCGATGATAATCGAATACGGAATCACACTGACGCTTGCCGTGGGACTGCTGATCGCCTACTTCGCGGTCGTTCAAAAGCGTGAATTCTGGCTCTCGCTGCTCTACGTTTCGGTGGCGGTGGTCAACCTCGGATACCTGCTCCTCTCGGTAGCGAGGAGCTTGGAGTTTGCCATCCTTGCCAACGACGTGGTGTATCTCGGCAGCGTCTATCTTTCGCTTTGTATGCTCTTCACCGTCGTCAAGCTCTGCGGATTTGCGGTCAAGCGCACCCACGTGATCCTTTGCGTCTCGCTCAGTACCCTGATGTTTCTGATCACCGCCACGGTCGGGTTCCTGCCGTGGTATTACGAGACCGTGTCGCTTGAGATCGTTCGCGGTGCGGCAAGATTGGTCAAAACCTACGGACCCCTCCATCCCGTTTACCTCGTTTACCTGCTCGGCTGCTTTGCCGCAATGATCACCGTGATCGTGTGCTCGGTCCGCAAAAGGGTGGTGGCGTCGCAAAAATTCGCGGGGCTCATCGCGGGACTTGTTTGCGGAAACCTGCTCGTTTGGCTGTTTGAAAAATTCATCAACTGGGAATTTGAGTTTTTGTCGGTCACCTACATCATCTCCGAGCTGCTTTTGCTGTTCGTCTATTGGATGATGCAGGACTACGTACACGTCAGAGATCTTCCCAAATACACGCCCGCCGAGGAGCGCCGACTCGGTGTGGATATCGCGACGATGCCGATGAGCATCAAGATCGGCAAGGTGCTGCGCTGCGTGAAGGACGGCGAAACGCTCGCCTCGCGTGAGCGCGAAATTTTGGAGCGGATACTCGAAAATAAAAAACGACGCCAGATCGCCGAGGAACTGTTTCTCTCGGAAAACACCGTGAAGACCTACACGCGAACGCTCTATGCCAAGCTCGGTGTCACCTGCCGCGAGGAGCTTTACGCTCTGCTCCTGCGCGATTGATCAAATTTATCAAAAACGACCGTTTTGAATGTACGCATTTACATTCAAAGCGGTCTTTTTTTGCTTATTTCCCCCGTTTTTTTGATTTTCACCCCTTTTTCACCCCTGTTTTCGCGTTTTTCACCCCGAAGGGGTGTAGCAGATCGGGATCCTATTCTGTTATTATATAGATAAGATAAGATTCGATGCGACGCCGAAAAAAGCGAACGGAGGTGAAAAGGCATGACCGACAAGCGAATTTTATTCGGCATTTTCGAATTCCCGAGGATGAGCGGGCTGAAATACCTGTTGAATGAGCGCGGACCGACGACAGACTATCTGTTCGTCAACGAGCCGCACGACAGCTTTTCGATGTATTTCGAAACCGACTTTCCCGCCTTCACGCTCCCCGAGGGAGGCGATCGCCCCTACGCTCTTTTGGAGATGCGGCGACCCGACCGCACCATCAAGGTCTTCTGCCCCGAAAAGCACAAGAACCTGAGCGCGGTGGTTTGGTATTTCTACGTGGAGCTGTTTGACAAGCAGGGCGTGGCGCACAGACTCCCCGGGCAGGTCCGCGTTCGCCTGACCGAGCCGTTTCTGCGGATCGGTCACGCAACGCCTCAATTCCTTGAAGTATTGGAGCAGGTCTCGCTCAGGCAAGAGCCTGTTACCGCTTAAAGCGATACGACAATCATGAAAGGAGAGAACAACATGAAAGCATCTCATCAAACCCGCATTTTCACAATTCTCCTCACCCTGTTGATCCTCTGCGGTCTGTCTGCTGCAGCAATGATCGGCGTGGAGGGTGCGGATGCCACCGAGATCTACCTTGGCACGGTTGCCTTGGGAAACGGTGACTATCTGGCAAACGGAGAAACGCAGGTCAGCGGAGAGCTTCCGCAGGACTGCACGGGCTACGCCCACTATGAGGACGGTGTCCTGACGCTTGAGAACTACGTGCTTGAGAGCGCGGGAAAAACTCACGACACCACCGAGCGCGCGGTGCTTTACGCCGAGGGTGACGTTGAGCTCGTTCTCACGGGTGCAAGCTCGCTCACCAACACCGCGGACAGCATGATCTGGTCACAGAACGGAATCGTAGTGAAGGGAAACCTCACCGTTGGGGGATCGGGTTCCCTGACGGTGGAGGCGGTCTATCCCGTAAACCTGAGAAGCAACGGTGACTTCACCGTCAACGGCGGTACGCTCAATCTCTCAGATCACCTCTATGCGATCATCGTGGAGGGTGAGGGCAGCGTCACCTTCAACGGCGGCACCGTCAATGCCTCGGCAACCAATCAAACGATTTTGGTTGGAGACGGCTTCATCGCCTTCAACGGCGGAACGGTAACGGCAAGCTCCACGGGAACCGCAACCTTTTCCAAATCGATCGTTGCGGATAATTTCTCGTATTGGGATATCACGGTCAGCACCCATTCGGACGGCTCCTCACCCGTCGAATATGATGCCGACGCGATCGCAAGCTACAAGTATTTTCATCTGGAAAAATACGAATACATGGTCGTCTACGCTCCCGCCGGAGAGGGTGTGAGCGGATCGAGCGAGATCGATTATGCCTATGCGGGTGACGAGCTGGTGCTGGGCGCGTGCCCGTTCATCCCTGCCGAGGGTACGCGATTCAAGGCGTGGGAGATCGGCAACGGCTCGGGCGTCTACAAGCAACCCGGCGAGACGGTGACGATCACCGCAGAAACCTATATCTACCCCATCTGGGAGGAGATCCCGACCTATACGGTCGTTTACGTCGTTGCAGGCGAGGGTGTGAGCGGATCAAATGAGATCGATTACGTCCTCGATGGCGAGGAGCTGACGCTGTTGGATTGTCCCTTCATCCCTGCCGAGGGTACGCGATTCAAGGCGTGGGAGATCGGCAATGGCTCGGGCATCTATAAGCAGCCCGGCGAGACGGTGACGATCACCGCGGAAACCTACATCTATCCCATCTGGGAGAAAATCCCCGAATACGCCTATTCCTACGACCCCACCGACGGCACCGGCTCCTCGACGGGTGACGTGGTCCTCGACGGCACCGAGATCACGCTTGAGACTCCCGACGAGCTTTCCTTCTCTCCGCCCCTCGGCATGGTATTCGACAAATGGGAGATCGGCCACGACACGGGCGTATTCAAGCTACCCGGTGAGACGATCACGATCACGGGGGTGACCTATATTTACGCGATCTGGAAGCCCGATCCCACCTGCGGCGTTTGGATCGGCGGAACCGAGATCACCACGTCCAACAAGTCCGACGTGTTTGGCGACGGCAAGGTATCCTATGATCCCGAAACGCAAACGCTGACGCTGAGCGGCTATTCCTACAGCGGCGTGGGATATACCTTTGCCGCAGGCAGAGAGGCCTGCGTTTACGCCAACCACGCGCTGAAGCTGTCGCTCACGGGCGCAAACGCGCTCACCTATACGGGCGAAGCAAACGGATTTGGCATTTATGTCTCCGAGGGTGCGCTCACCGTATCGGGTACGGGCAACCTCTCGGTGAACGCAAATGTCGCAGGCATTTACACGCAGGACGAAACCGACGGGCTCACCGTCAGCGGCGGCAGCTTGATCCTGACCGTAACCGACGGCGAGACGGGCATGGGCATTTGCACCAACGCATTCTTGCAAACCGACGGCAGCATCTCGATCGACAGTGCAATGCTGGGAATCTATCTCCCGCTCGACGGCGCGACCGCCATTCTCTCGGGCGGCGAGCTTACGGTTGCCTGCGAGACGAGCGGCATATTCGTCGCCTTCAATGGTGAGACGTTTGTTCCCGTCACCCCCAATCTTGGCTCCTACCCCTCCTATCGCGCAACGGCAAGCGTCAACACCGACGGCAGTGACGCCTCTCCCTATCGCGCGGAGGATATCGCAACCTACAAATATTTCAAGCTGATCGAAGCCCACACGGTCAGCTTTGACGCCAACGGTGGCGAGATGGGTGCTGCGCCGACCATCACCGACAAGAACGGCAAGACAGTTGCGCCTGTCATTGATGCCGCTACAACGGCGACTTACAGCCCGCTTCCTCTCAACCAGGATTACGCGCTG
>JAFQPC010000173.1 GCA_017411935.1 Clostridia bacterium
GATCGTGACCTCGGACAACAGCCGAGGTGAAGACCCCGACGTGATCTTCCGCGATATTTTACGCGGGATCGACAAAGAAAAGCCCCATCTCGTTTTGCGGGATCGCAGGGAAGCGATCCGCGAGGCGATCGTTTCGGCACGCGCGAACGATCTGATCGTGCTTGCGGGCAAGGGGCACGAAACTTATGAAATCGACGCGGAAGGAAAGCATCCCTTTGACGAACGCGAGATCGTTCGCGAGGCACTTCTTCTGCGGGAAAATAAAACGACGGATGACGAAAAATTCTGACATCGGAACGATTAGAAAGGAAGAACGGTTATGAAGGTAAACGTAGGTGGCAACGGTCTGACGATGCACGAGCTTGCCGATATTTGCGGCGGCGTACTTTGCAACGTCGGATCAAATGCAGTAAGCGACACTCAAATTGAATCCAAGCCCTTCCGCTTCGTTTGTACCGACTCGCGCGAGGCGGCGAAGGAGACTCTTTTCGTTGCGCTCGACGGCGAGCGTGTGGACGGTCACGATTATATCGGCGCGGCTGTTTCTTCCGGCAACGAGTGTGTGCTCTGCGAGCGCATTCCCGACAGTGTCGAGCAGAATTATACGGCGGTGGTCGTTGAGGATTCTCTGCGCGCCGTCGGTGAGCTTGCCAAGGCATACGACCGTCGTATGAGCCATCGCAAGGTCGCCATTACGGGTAGTGTGGGCAAGACCACGACCAAGGAATTTGTGGCATCGGTGCTTGCCGAAGGCTTCCGTCGTGTGCACAAGACCGAGGGCAATTACAATTCGACGCTCGGTATGCCTCTCTCTCTGCTCAGTCTTCAGAACGACACCGAGGTTTCGGTGCTTGAGATGGGGATGAGCGCGCTTGGTGAGATCGAATATATGTCGAGAATTGCCGAGCCTGATATTGCGATCGTTACCAATATCGGTTCTTCTCATATGGAATATCTTGGTTCGCGGGAGAATATCTGCCGCGCAAAGATGGAGATCGTTCGCGGACTCAAGCGCGACGGTACGTTGCTTCTCAACGGTGACGAGCCTTTGCTCCGCGCTTACCGTCACGAGGTCGCTCCGATCTACGTCGGATTCTCGGAGGACTGTCAGGTACGCGCCGACCGTGTGCGCGAGGGTCTTGGCAGAACCTTCTTTGACCTTTATTGCGGCGACAAGGTACTTCCCGACGTGGAAATTCCCACGATGGGACGCCACAACATCTACGCGGCGCTCTTTGCCTATGCGGTGGGCGCGAGAATGAACCTTTCGGACGACATTATTCTGGCAGGACTGCGTCATTACCGTCCCGTCGGAATGCGTCAGAATATTTATAAGATCGGCTCGATCTCGGTCATCGAGGACTGCTACAACGCAAGCCCCGAATCAATGAGAGCCGCCATCGGTGTGCTCCGCACCCTTTCGGCAGAGAACGGCGGACGTATGGCAGCCGTGCTTGGCGATATGTATGAGCTGGGCGAGGGAAGCGAGCGCTTCCACGAGGAGATCGGTCAATTTTACGCATCGGCGGGCGGATCTCTGCTGTATACCTTTGGTGAGAATGCGGACAGAATTGCGCGCGGCGCGATCCTCAGCGGAATGAATCCCGAGGACATTTACAGAAACGCAAGTGTTTCTGACCCTGCGCTGACGGGAGAGATGCTTCTGCACTCGCTCGTGGCGGGCGACACCCTGCTTGTCAAGACAAGCCGCGGCGCGCGTGCCGAGCGCATTTTGGAATATTTGAAAGAAAACAGTACGCGCCTGCCTCTCTGAGGGGCGCGATGAAAACGGAGGATCGGTATGAAAGAGCTTTTGCTGACGTTTGGCGCTGTACTTTGCGTGACCTTTGCGCTGACGGCAATTCTGGGACGGCTCATCATTCCGATCCTTCGCTCTAAAAAGGTCGGACAGCACATTCTTGAGATCGGCCCCCGTTGGCACCGTTCCAAGGAGGGAACGCCTACGATGGGCGGGATCTGCTTTATCCTTGCCATTCTTCTGACACTTCTCGGTGTGCTCGTTCTGTATGCCGTTCGCGGGGAGCAGTCAAAGCTCATTTCTCTGGCGCTGACGATGGCGCTTGCCGTGGCAAACGGAATGATCGGCTTTGTAGACGATTTCTGCAAGCTCGTGAAGAAGCAAAACGAGGGTCTCAAGGCGTATCAGAAGACGATCCTTCAGTTGACGGTGGGCATCTTCTACCTTTGTCTGATGCGCGTGCTCGGTTACCTTGACACGACGCTTCACATTCCCTTTACCGACATCTCGGTGGAGCTTGGCGCGGTATATTATCTGTTCGCCATTCTCGTGATCTATCTGATGGTCAACAGTGTCAATCTGACCGATGGCATCGACGGTCTTGCTTCGTCGGTAACGGTCATTGTCTTTGGCTTTTTTGCCTTTGTCGGAATCCACGCGCTCAACGTGTCGGTTTCTTTGATCTCCGCCGCGATCATTGGCGGTCTGCTCGGATTTTTGATCTATAATCTCAACCCCGCCAGAGTATTTATGGGAGACACGGGTTCGCTCTTTCTCGGCGGCGCTGTCACGGGTGCGGCGTTTATGATCGGTGAGCCGATGCTTCTTTTGGTAATCGGCGGTGTTTACGTGCTTGAAAGCCTTTCGGTCGTATTGCAGGTGGGAAGCTTCAAGCTTCGCCACAAGCGGATCTTTAAAATGGCACCCATTCACCATCATTTTGAAAAGTGCGGTTGGAAGGAAAACAAGATCGTGGTGATCTTTTCCGCGGTCACGCTTCTTCTGTGCGTATTGGCTTGGTTTGGTATTTAAAATTTTTTGAGGAGGGCAATGATTTTGAAACACGAAGAAGAAAAGAAAGATCTGCCCTCGGAATCGAATCGAATAAAACCTACGCTGTCGGATCGCTTTGCTGATCGCAAGGAGAAACGCGAGCTTCGAAAAAGAGAGAATGACGCGGTGTTTTCCACGCCGCTCACACCGCCCCCCGAGGTGGATGAAACGCAGCCCCTTTCCAAGGGAAGCGTGGATACGTGGTTTCTCCTTTGGTCGATGATCCTCGTCTGCTTCGGTGCGGTGATGTCGTACAGCGCGAGCGCGGTATATGCCGAGCGAGAATACGGGAGCTCTACGTATTATCTATGGAGATATATTTTGTTTGCCGTCATCGCTTGCGTGGTGACCGTGCTTTTTGTTGTTTATGCGCGTCCGTGGTTTTGGCGCGTGTTCGGAGTCGGTGCGTACGCCGTTTCGATCCTTCTTCTGCTTCTCGTACTTGTGGTGGGCGCGGCGGAAGGTGTAGCGCAGCGTTGGATCGACTTTGGCTTCTTTACGCTTCAGCCCTCGGAGATCGCGAAAACAGCGGTCGTGATGGTGCTTGCCCTCTATATGTCAAAATACGAGCGGCAGATCTCGAGCAAGGCAAAGTACAGCGGAAGCTTCAAGCACGGCTTTGCGATGCCGATGGCGATCATTGGTCTGATCTGTATGCTGATCGCGCTTGAACGCCATATTTCGGGTCTGATGATCGTCGGCGTGCTCGGCGTTTCGGTGATGTTTCTCGGCGGAACTCGCCCCAAATACTTAGGTCTCTTTTTCGGTATCATTGCCGCGGCGGGTGTTTTCCTGATCCTCGTTTCGGATTACGCGCAGGACCGCGTCACGAGCTGGATCAATCTGGAAAGCGATCCTCTCGGTTCGGGCTGGCAGACCTTGCAGGGTCTGAACGCGATTGGCTCGGGCGGATTTTTCGGACTTGGACTTGGTTTTAGCCGACAGAAATTCGGCTACGTTTCTCAGCCGCAGAACGACTTTATTTTTACGATCATTTGCGAGGAGCTCGGCTTTGTCGGTGCTTTTCTCGTGATCTTCCTCTTTGCAATGCTCATCTGGCGCGGCATTCGTATCGGACAGCGTGCGCCCGATAAATTCTGCGCCCTGACCGTGTGGGGGCTGACCTTCAAGATCGCCCTTCAGGTAGCGATGAACATTGCGGTGGTAACGAATATGATGCCGAACACGGGCATCTCCCTCCCATTCTTCAGTACGGGCGGTTCGTCCTTGATGATTCAGATCTTTGAGATCGGTATCATTCTTTCGATCTCGCGTTTTTCGACGCAAAAGAAATAGTTTGGAGTACTTATGAGAGTTTTACTGACAGGTGGCGGTACGGGCGGACACGTGTATCCCGCGCTTGCCATCGCAGAATTGATACAGAGAAATTTTCCCGACTCGACGGTTGCTTTTGTGGGCACGGAAAAGGGAATGGAGCATTCGCTCGCGACGGGATCAGGTTATGACTTTTATCCCATCAATATTCAGGGGATCCGACGTTCGCTGTCTCCCTCAAATCTGAAAACGGCATATCTTGTGATGACCTCGCCGAGCAAGGCGAAGAAGATCCTTGAGAAATTCCGTCCCGATCTCGTCATCGGCACGGGCGGTTACGTTTGCTGGCCTCTGCTTCGCGCCGCGTCCTCGTTGGAAATTCCCACGATGGTGCACGAATCGAACGCCAAGGCAGGTCTTGCGGTTCGTCAGCTTCAGGGACGCGTCGACGTGATCCTCGCAAACTTCTCCGAGAGTGAAAGAAAGCTCTCGCGAAAGGGCAAAGAAAAGCTCGTTCGTGTGGGAAATCCTCTGCGCACGACGATCGGTACGCTTACGCGCGAGGAAGCGCGAGCCAAGCTTGGCATTGCGGAGAATGAATTTTTCCTGTTGTCTTTTGGCGGAAGTCTCGGTGCGCCTGCGGTCAACCGTGTTGCGGCGATCCTCGGACGCTCGTTCGTTCCGACGCACGAAAATGTGCGCCATATTCACGTAGGCGGCAACCGAAATTTTGAGAATGCCAAAAAGATTTTTGCCGAATACGGTGTCTCCGAGACGGGACGCACCGAGCTTCGCGATTATCTTTACGATATGCCGACCTATCTGATGGCGGCGGATCTCGTGATCTCGCGTGCGGGCGCGATGACGCTCACCGAGCTTGCTTGCGCGAAGAAGCCCGCCATTCTGATTCCGTATCCCGATGCGACCGACAATCATCAGTATGAAAATGCCAAGGTGCTTGCGGATGCGGGGGCGGCAGTGCTTCTTGAGGAAAAGCAGATCACCGAGGAGCTCGTTTGCGAGACGGTGACACGCTTGTATTCTCACAAAGAAGAAAGGGAAGCGATGAGCGTGGCGATGGCGGAATGCTACGAACCCGAGGTGGAGTCGCGGATCTACACAGAGATCGTTCGCCTTTTGGCAAACAAAAAGAAAACGAAAAAATAAAACGCAAGATACGATCAAAGGAAAGGAGAGCCAAAGATGAAGCGGAAGAATGCAAAGCCGAAGCAGGATATCGTTGTCGAAGTGGACGTGCGAAAGCTCGTTCGTTTTTCGATGCTTCTTCTGATGGTGCTCGTTTTTCTCGTTTGCGCGTTTTTTGTCGGACGGCGCTTTCTGACGGTCAAGAGCTATTCGGTCTCCGGCATCTCGGAATACGACCTGCAAGAGATCGTCAACGCGTCGGACGTGAAACTTGGCTCACGTCTCTATCTTCTTGACCGCAAGGAAATTGAGGAGAAGATCCTTGAGGAGTGTCCGTATATTTACGCGGTCAAGGTGAGAGCCAAATTTCCGAACCGTTTGCATTTTGAGGTCGAGGGTAACGTTGCCCATTGGTATATCGACGTTGCGGGAACGCATTATGCGCTCGACGGAGATCTGAACGTGTTGGATCGGACGGTAGATACCGAGGGAATGGCTCGGCTCGTTCTTCCGAATCTGAAAAGTGTGATCGTCGGAGATCTTCCTGTTTTCGGTGAGAGTGAGACCGAGGTCAAAAAGACGCTTGAGCTTGTCTCTGTTTTGCGCGAAAGCCCTCTTGCTTCGCGTCTGAC
>JAFQPC010000174.1 GCA_017411935.1 Clostridia bacterium
CGGCGCCCTCGACGACCCGAGAGCGAAGGACTCGTAATTGGTTAGAAACGGGGCAACACGGGTCGTCGAGGGCGCCGACCCCTACCGATTTGTAAAAAAGATTTTGTGCGTGCGTCGAGGGCGCAGTTTTGCATTTTCTTTGCGTATATCGCTCAAAATTTTGCAAATAATACAAACGATAGGCTTTGAAACAACGGAGAGATGTTATGCAACAAAGAATTTTAAAATTTGACGGCGCGGCGATCGTTTCCGCGGCGTCGGTGGTGGGAAAATACGAGTACGAAGGACCGCTCGGCGACTGCTTTGATCTGCACGACGCCACCGAAAAATTCGGAATGAAGACATGGGAAAAAGCCGAGAGCGAGATGCAACGCTTAGCCTTTAATACCGCGCTTGCCAAGGTCTCTGCGAACGAGCGTCGGGTCGACGCGCTCTTTGCGGGCGATCTGCTCAATCAATGCGTCGGTTCGGCTTACGGACTGCTCGATTTCGATATTCCCTATTTCGGTCTTTACGGGGCGTGCTCGACTGCCGCCGAGGGGCTGCTCCTCGCGGCGGCGACCGTTTCGGCGGGATATTTTGAGACGGTGGGCGCGGTTACCTCGTCGCACTATTGCTCGGCGGAACGGCAATACCGCACGCCGCTCGAATACGGCTCGCAACGCTCTCCGACTGCCCAGTGGACGGTCACGGGCGCGGGGGCGTTTCTCGTACGGAACGAGGGAAAGGTGCGCATCACCGAGGCACTTCCGGGGATCGTTGTCGAAAAGGGGATCAACGATGCGTCGAATATGGGCGCGGCGATGGCGCCTGCGGCGGCAGATACGATCCTGCGTTATTTTCAGCTTTCGGGAAAGTCTCCTGAGGAATTTGATCTGATCGTCACGGGCGATCTCGGCTGGGAGGGGGGAGACATTCTCTGCGATCTTCTGCTCGCCGAGGGGCTCGACATCGCCAGTCGCTACAACGATTGCGGAATGATGATCTACAATCGCGAGGGGCAGGATATGCACGCGGGCGGCTCGGGATGCGGCTGCTCCGCCGTGGTGCTCTCCTCGCATCTTTGCCCGAGGATCGAACGGGGCGATCTTCGCCATATTCTGTTTCTCGGCACGGGCGCGATGATGAGCCCGTCAAGTATTCAGCAGGGTGAGGCAATTCCGGGGGTCGCTCATCTTTTGCACATTTGTAACGAAAAATATGCGGGGGAGGGAGAAAAATGGATCTTGTGATGGATTTTTTATGGGCGTTTATCATCGGCGGTCTCTTTTGCGTGGTCGCGCAGATCTTTCTCGACAAGACCTCACTTTCTCCTGCGCGCATTCTCGTCGGATACGTCGTGGCAGGCGTCTTTCTCGGCGCGGTGGGACTTTACGGACCGCTCGTTGAATTTGCGGGCGCAGGCGCGACGACACCGCTCACGGGCTTTGGCTATCTGATCGCCAAGGGAGTTCGCGCGGCAGTCGATGAGGAAGGGCTCATCGGCGTGCTCAAGGGGGCGCTTTGCGCCGCCGCGGCAGGAACTGCCGCCGCGCTCTGCTTCGGATATCTCGCTGCCCTGATCTTCCGCAGTAAACCAAAGTAAAAATATCGCGTAGCCGTGAGTGAAATATCTTGCGGCTACGTTTTTTGGCTTTGATAAACCTTGGTCGAGGGCGCCGACCCCTACCGAAGTTGAACATTGTCTATCCCACCCACTGCCACAGCAGAAGAAAGATCGGAATGTTCAGCACCCCTTGCGCGAGCTTGGTAAAAAAATACGAAGTGAGCGAAAAGGGTGTCTCCCCCACCAGATGGAAAAGCTGAAAATGCACCGAAAGACCGCCCCAACCGACCGCAAGGGCGCAAAGAATGGGCGCGAGCTTTGGCGCGCAGAGTGCGGCATGCGAGACACCGCCCGTCAGCTCAAAGAGCGAGAAAAGAAGTGTTGTGGCGGGCAACGAAAGGGAAAGTCCCGTCGCGAGATAGGCAAGACTTTCGACGATCGCGGAAAAAAACACGACGAATGCGCAGATCGAAAGCAAAGAGAGCGCCGATCCACTGACTGCTTTTGCGAGCGCGTCGGGAAACGAGGGAAGCGCGGTCGGAGCTTGGTCGTAGACACCTTTTTGCGAGGTGTCTTTTTTTCGCTCACGGAGCACGAGCTGTACGGCGGTGGCGGAGAGCAGCGTGGCAAGGTAGAGGCAAAGCCCGAAGCGGAGATCGCCGAACATCGCTCCCCCGACGGTATACACGAGAAACGCCGAGCTCGGCTGATTTGAAAAGGCAAGCACTCGGCAAAATTCTTTCTCGCCGAGCGCTCCCCGACGGTAGAGCGAGACGGCGCATTTCGTTCCCACAGGAAACCCGCAAATAAATCCAAGGAGCACGGCACAGGCGGCATCTCCCCGAAGACCGAAGACGGCACGGAAGGGACGGTGAAGAAGCCTTCCGACGCGCTCGACGATCCCGCTTTCGACGAGAAGCTCCGAGGCGACCATCAAGGGAAAGAGCGAGGGGATCAAGGTTCCCACGCAAAGGCGAAGTCCCGCCGTAATTGCTTTTGCGGCAACGGTCGAGTTTTTCAGCAGAAGCACGAGCAAAAAAAGGGTCATCAGACAAAACGCCGTGCGTCCGACGTTCTTTTTTTGCACTCGTTTTCCCGCTTCGGTCATTCTGCGCCCTCTCCTTACATAAAAATAAAATACGTCGTGTTGGTACAGTTTACTTGACGGACCTCAAAAATATGCAGTCAGGAGGCAGAATATGGAACGTAAGGAAAAGCGAGGCGAGCTTCGCGAGCGACTTTGTCGTCGGCTGGATCTTGTGCCCGATCTTTTTTCGGGCGAGGGTCTTGTGGAGCTCCGCGGGCGAGGAGCGGCGACGGTTCGCGGTGGGGGACGGATCCTTCTCTATACCCCCTCGGAAATTCGGATCGCGATGGGAAAATATACGCTCTCGATCGTGGGAGAGGAGCTCGTCTGTACCTCGTATTATCAAGGGGCGGTCGGCGTGGACGGACGGATCTTCGGCGTGAGCTTTGAGGAGGGAGAAGAATGAGGTCTTTGTTACATTTTTTGACGGGAAGCCGAACGCTTCGCATCGTCGCCTCGTCGGCGGGCGAGGTGATGAACCTTTGTCGGAGCCGAGGTTTTGTATATTGGAATCTTCGCTTTTGCGGAGAGCATATTTGTCTGGACGTGTCGCTTTCGACCGCAAAAAAGCTGCTTCGCGCCTGTCGGGAGCGTGGGATTTCCGCCGTAGCGGAGGATGCGCGAGGACTTCCCTCGCTTCTTTGGCGTTACCGCCACCGATGGGGGCTTGCCGTCGGAGCGATCTGCTTTGTTGCCATTCTTATCGCTTCATCGCGCGTGCTTTGGGGCATTCGCGTGGAGGGAAACCGCGCCGTCAGCGATGAGGAAGTGCTCGCCGAGCTTCGCTCGTGTGGCTTGCGGCTGGGGGGCTCGCTTTCGGAGCTTGACACTGAGGTGGTCGAAAACCGTGTGCTGATCTACTCCGACGAGATCTCGTGGATCAGCATCAATCTCATCGGAACGGTGGCACACGTCGAGCTTCGTGAGGTCGAGGGGATCGTCCCCGAAGAACCGACGTATGATGCCGCCAACCTCGTCGCATCGCGTGGGGGGACGATCGAGATGCTTGAGGAGGTGCGTGGCAACGTGATGGTAAAGCCCGGAGACGTTGTCTCGGAGGGAGAGCTTCTCGTCGGCGGTCTTTACGATATGGCGAACGGCGGACTTCGTTATCGGTGCGCGTCGGGAAAGGTCTATGCTCGCACCGAGTATGATTTTTTGGTCGAGATTCCGAAGAAAGTCGAGCAAAAACGCTATACGGGACGCAAAAAGGTGGAAAAATCGCTGATTTTCTTTGAAAAAGAAATAAAATTTTTCGGAAACAGTAGAAATTTACCGTCCACTTGTGATACAATAGAGATGGTAGAATATTTGTCATTCTCGGACGATGCTGTCCTGCCCTTTGGCATTCGCACGGTCTCTTATCGCGAGTACGAACTTGTCGAGATCGAGCAAAGCGAAGCCGAGATGCTCGATGCGGCGTATGAAGCACTTTATGAGCAGATGGAGAGCAAAGTGCCTGACGGCTCGCTCGTTCGCAAGAGAGTGACGAGTGAGATCACGGACGGTGCCGTCGTGCTTCGGTGCCGTGCCGAATATCTTGAAAATATTGCGATACTGAAGGAAATTGAGATTGCAGATTAGAAAAACGCAAAGGAAGAAAGCAGAATGGAAGAGAAAATCACAAGGACCGTAAAAATCGAAAATTCCGAGCTGACGGCGTCGATCTTTGGGAGCTACGACGTTAACGTCCGTATGCTTGAGCGAGCCTTTGCGGTGGTGATCCGAAACCGTTCGGGCGAGGACGGCGACGCTGTGCTCGTTTCGGGCGACGATTCGGATGCCGTTCGTATGGCGGCGGAGGCGGTCGGGTATCTCAAGGATATGGCGAAGGTCAACGATACGCTGAGCGATCAGCAGGTGGGTTATGTGATCGAGATGTTGAAGGCAGGCAAGGAAAGCGAGCTTGCGGGTCTTGAGAAGGACTGTATCTGCATCACGACGCGCGGAAAACCGATCAAGGCAAAGACGGTCGGACAGCGGCGTTACGTCGATGCCATTACGCAGAATACCATTGTGTTCGGTGTCGGACCTGCGGGTACGGGAAAGACCTTCCTTGCCGTGGCAATGGCAGTCAAGGCGCTTCGCGAGAAGCAGGTCAGCCGCATCATTCTGACGCGTCCCGCGATCGAGGCGGGAGAGAAGCTCGGCTTTCTTCCGGGAGATCTGCAAAGCAAGATCGACCCCTATCTGCGTCCGCTGTACGACGCGATGTTCGAAATGCTCGGCGCGGAAAATTACCAGAGACAGCTCGAGAAGGGAACGATCGAGATCGCGCCGCTCGCCTATATGCGCGGACGGACGCTTGACGACAGCTTTATCATTCTCGACGAGGCGCAGAATGCCACGCCCGAGCAGATGAAAATGTTTTTGACACGTCTTGGCTTCAATTCCAAGGCGGTCATCACGGGAGACCTGACGCAGACCGACCTGCCCGACCGACAAAAGAGCGGGCTTGCCGTCGCTGTCAAGGTGCTCGATGGGGTCGAGGATATTGCCGTGCACGCCTTTTCAGACCGTGACGTGGTTCGTCACAAGCTGGTGCAGAGGATCATCCGCGCCTATGAAAAATACGAAAAGACCGAGGCGGAAAAGAAAGCCGCAACGCCCCGATATCGGGCGGAACGCAGATCCGCGAACGGAGGAGAAAAGCAATGAAACAGAAAATTAAGATCTATTTTACGAATGAGCAGTCGCTCTTCCGTGTGACGGGCAAGCTTCGAAAGCTTTTGCGCCAAGCCATCACCGAAACGCTTGCCTACGAGGGCTTTTGCAACGATTGCGCTGTGTCGGTCAGTTTTACCGATAACGAGGGGATTCGGGTGCTCAACGCCGAGCATCGCGGGATCGACCGCGAAACCGACGTGCTCTCCTTTCCGCTCATCGACTTTGAGGGGGGCGAAGCGCCGCCCGTTGACGAGCCCGAGCTGATGCTTGGTGACATCGTGCTTTCGCTCGAAAAAACGAAAGCGCAGGCAGAAGAATTCGGACATTCCTTTGAGAGGGAAGCCGCTTTCCTTTGCGTCCATTCGATGCTTCACCTGCTCGGATACGACCACGTAAACAGCGAGGAAGAAGATGAGGAGATGCGCCGTCGCCAGCGCGAGATCCTGGAACATATGGGACTTGGCGTCAAGTAAAAAAGAAAAGGAAAAACAACGATGAAAAAAACAGGATTTATTGCCATTGTCGGTCGTCCGAACGTCGGAAAATCGACGCTTCTCAATGCAATTTTGGGAGAAAAGGTGGCGATCGTTTCGAATAAACCGCAGACGACGAGAAACCG
>JAFQPC010000175.1 GCA_017411935.1 Clostridia bacterium
AATGGGGAACGGAGAATATTCGTCGCAGGTGCGCCGTGTCAAAAAGGGAGGAAATAACCTTACTCTCTTAGAGCGATTCAACGAGATCTCTCGCTACGTGTGTCAGCATACGCCGCCGCTTGTCGAGGTCGATACGATGATCCGTAAGGCGAAAGAAAAAAGGGTCTATCCGAAATGGCTGCATTTTTTGTCGTACGCGTTGGCATCGGGCTCGTTTGCCGTTTTCTTCGGCGGAAGCTGGCTTGACGGAATTGCCGCCGCTATCATTGGCATCGTGTTTGCCCTGATTGATCTGATCCAGCTCGACCGAATCAATCAGTTTGCCAAAACGGCAATGCAGTCGCTCGTTGGCGGAGTGCTATCTTGCCTTGCCGTCCGTGTTGGATTTGGTGACGACGTGGGTATGATTATGATCGGTACGATCATGATCCTGATTCCCGGAGTCTTTTTCAGTACGGCGATCCGAGATCTGCTCTGCGGCGACTTTTTGGCGGGAACGCTCAAGACGGTGCAAGCCGTCCTCTCGACGATGATGATCGCCTTCGGCTATCTTCTGGCAATGTTTTTGGTGGGAGGTGCGCTGATATGATCGACTTTTTTACGCTCAAATTGCTTGTTCAGCTCGTCACCTCTGCCATCGGTAGCGTTGGTTTTGCGATGATCTATCGCGTGGCGGGAAAATATCTTCCCTTGGCGGCGCTCGGCGGAGTTCTGACCTTTGCCGTGTACTATACCGTTGAATTTTTTGGTATGGGCGTGTTTGCCGCGGCAATGCTGTCGTCGGCATTCTCGGCACTCTTTTCCGAGGTGTTTGCCAAGATCTGCCGTGCCCCCGTCAGCATTTTCCTCTTGCCGTGCTCGATCCCGATCGTTCCGGGAAGCGCGCTCTATTATACGATGGCAAACTTCATTGCGAAGGATATTGCGGCGGCGTGGCATTATCTCGGCATCGCGCTCGGCGTCGGTCTCGGTATCGCGTGCGGTATCGTCGTCGTGCCCGTGGCATGGCAGCTTTCGCTCGGCGCGATCGCGTACATCGGACGCAAGAGAAAAAAGAAACAATCCGAATAAACCAACAGCACCTGCGTTGTTTCGCAGGTGCTGTTTTATAAATCGGTTTAAATGAGGCGGTCGAGGCTTACGCCAAAAATTTCAGCAAAGCCTTTGAGCTCAATGTCCGTCACAAATCTTTTTCCGCATTCGATTCTTTGTATCGCATTTTTATCTACGTCGATGCCGATCAATTGCATTTTATCGGCAAGACCTCTTTGCGAAAGCTTTGTGGGATAGCTTAATCTGAGCTCGCGAATCTTCTCCCCGCATAAATTGTTTTTTCCCTCGTTTTTGTTTTTAAACATTTTACACCTCATTTTGACATTTAGTGATTGACAAATTTATTATATTATGATAAAATACATAATATGACATTCAATGAATGTCAAAAATAAAATTTGAAGAGGGAAAATGAAAACGGTAGTAGGAATTATCAAAGAAGTAGATAAACTTGGTAGAATTGTGATCCCGAAGGATATCAGAGCCCGTTTTGGTTTGACAGACCGTGTAGAGATTCTTATGACCGAGGTCGGGATCGTTTTAAGAAATCCGGAATATAAGCTCATTAAAGTAAACCAAGAGCAAAAGGATAACGATGAATAAACAAAGAGACAGAGAATCAAACAATCTCTGCCTTTTTGATGAATTTAAAACAGCGTAGCCGTGATTTCTCACAGCTACGCTATCTTATTTCTATTCCATTTTAAAACGTTGTCTCGGTGATCTTGGCAAATTCCTCTCTGTCGAGGAAGGGTGCCATATCGTTGAGCGAGGGCGAAACGATGCGTCCGTCGGGCAGGACCTTCGACGAGGACTTGGGCGCGAAGTTCTGCGTGGGATCGACCACGACCTCGCACACAGCGGGTCCGTCGGTGGCAAGGAACTTTGCGAGCACGTCGTCGGCATTCTTTTCCGAATCAAAGGTATAGTAGGGAAGTCCGAACGCGTCGGAAAGCTTTCCGAAGTCGGGGAAGCAGATACCGCTCGTTCCGTCAATGCCGATGAAGGGCGGCTTGAACAGATTGGTCTGCGTCTGACGGATCGAATGGTATCCGTTATTATTGATGATGAGGAGCTTCAGATTGAGCTTATTGTACGCGATCGTCGCGAGCTCCTGAATGTTCATCATCACGCTTCCGTCGCCGTCGATGCACACGGTGCGCTTTTCGTTATCGGAGATCGCTACACCGAGCGCGGCGGGGAGTCCGTAACCCATGGCGGCACAGCCCGAGTTCGTGAACATTCTCTGTCCCTGCTTGATCTTGCCCGCCTGGAAGGTAATGACGCACGCGCTACCGTTTCCGCAGATGATGCGGTCGTCGGGCGTGAGGTGGTCGAAGAGTTTATCCATAAAGATATAGGGATTGATGGGCGCTTCGTCTTTGCGGTATTCGTCGCACGCCGCGGGATATTTCTTGACGAGGTCACGGCACCAGCCGAGCCATTTTGCGTGCGAGGGAGCGGGGGTGTAGTCCTCGGCAAGGAGCTTGTCGAGCAGATCGCTCACGTCGGCATTGATCGGCATATCGGGACGGATCGTGGGCTTGACGAGCTCACGGGGATCAATATCGACGATGATCTTATACGCATTCTTTGCAAAGTCGTAGTGAGTATAACCGATCATTCGGATGTTCAGGCGGCAGCCAAGGCTCAGAAGCAGGTCGCACTGCTGTACGGCAAAGTTACCCGGACGCGTTCCGACCGTTCCCGGCATTCCCGCAAAGTAGGGGCTGTCGTAGGCAACGGTGTCGTTGGCGTTCCACGCGGTAACGACGGGGATCTGAAGCTTGTCGAGCAGCGCCAGAAGCTTTTCTTCCGCACCGCCGAGGCGAATGCCCGTGCCTGCAAGAATGAGGGGGGCTTTCGCATTTTTGATTTTGGCAAGGATCTCCTTTGCGACCTCGTCGGTCACTTCGGGCACCTGCCAAGGGCACTCGATCGCCGCGTTGAAGTGACGGAGCTCGTCGGTCTCGATCTGCGCGCCCTGAACGTCGAGCGGAATATCGAGCCATACGGGACCTGGTCTGCCGTTCGTGGCAAGGTAGAATGCCTTTTCGAGATGATATGCAATATCGAGCGGATCGGTGACCATGACGGCGTATTTTGTCATATTCGATACCGAGCCGATGATGTCAAATTCCTGATCGCCAAGCTGACGGAGTCCGAGCTCAGCGCAGCTCCACGTGGTGGTTTCTCTCTTGACCTGTCCCGAAAGAACGAACATCGGGATCGAATCGAGCCAGCCGCCCATCACACCCGTGATGGCGTTCGTGCCACCGGGGCCGCTGGTGACGCAAACGGCACAGAGCTTATTCGTCATTCTCGTGTATCCCTCTGCCGCGATCGAGCATGCCTGCTCGTGGTGGTTGAAGATACAGCGAAGTCCTTCTTCGTGTCCGAGCGCGTCGTCGAGGTGCATCGCACCGCCGCCCGTCACCATAAAGCAATCGTCGATGCCGTGATTGACCAAAAACTCAGCAACGTATTTCGCAAGCTTAATTTTCATTTGTCTTCTCCTTTATTGTAGTTCGCGTAGTTCAAAAAAATTTCAGAAGCTCGAGCGGGGTGTCGGCACTGCCGACCGAG
>JAFQPC010000176.1 GCA_017411935.1 Clostridia bacterium
ACACTCCCCTGTCCGAGGACGGCGGAATGCTCTCGCAAGGACAAAAGCAGTTGCTTTGTATCGCAAGAGTGATGCTCTGCCTGCCCGAAATTCTGATTTTGGACGAGGCAACCTCGTCGATCGATACGAGAACCGAGCTCCGTATTCAAAAAGCATTTTCTACGATGATGCAAGGAAGAACGAGCTTCATCGTCGCGCACCGTCTCTCGACGATTCAAGACGCTGACGTCATTCTTGTGATGAAAGACGGCAACGTCGTCGAGCAAGGAAACCACGAAACACTGCTCCAAAAGAACGGATTTTATGCAACACTATATCACAGTCAGTTTGTGAAAGAATAATAAAAAGCACTTGCGATTTTGTAATTCATCGCAAGTGC
This sequence comes from Clostridia bacterium, assembly GCA_017411935.1. Lineage (GTDB taxonomy): Bacteria > Bacillota > Clostridia > Oscillospirales > CAG-272 > HGM12713. The sequence goes on from JAFQPC010000176.1 coordinate 380, forward strand.
TTTTTTATTCATCCTCCTGCCGTCGTTTCCATTCGAAATAATTGAAATGTGTTCGGCAGAAGCGGTTATACTGTTGCTCTGCTTTGGAAATTCCGCAATACTCGCCTTCTTTCAAAAGATTATGAAAAAATGGCAGATTCGGCGAGGTTGCGGGCAGGATATCCTTTCCGATATCTCTCCACACGTACTGCGCGTCGCTGACGATCACCTCGCACGGAAAGCTTCTGACGACGCTGATCATTCCGACGTATTCGGCATCCTCGCACTCTCCCTCAAAGGCTACTCCCCCTTCCCCACTCTTATCATACAGCACGGGCACGTGGCAGGTGCAAAATCCGCTTGGCTCACTTCCCTTGGCAAAATAGCCTTTCTCGATCCGATTTCCTCTCGGGTCCCTGTGACAGGCATCGGTCGGAAGTTTGCCCGAGTCGGCACAATATTCGGCTTCGATCACGTCGTCCGAGCGCTCAAACTCACTCGGCTCATCGAGCCAGCCTTTCTTTTCGTGTATCTTTGTCATTACCTCGTCCCAGATTGCGATACTCTGATTGCTTCCGACAAGCACCTTGGGGTATTCGTATCCGTACCACACCCCGCCGATGACCTCAGGCGTATATCCGATATACCAACGGTCATAATTATTCTGCGTCGTTCCCGTTTTTCCCGCGCAAGCGATCTTTTCACGAAGCTTGATTGCCGTTGCCGTACCCTCTTTTACGACGTTTTCGAGCATTCGGTTCATCACGTCGGCATTCGCCTCGGAGAGCACTGCTTCGCCGTGATATTTTTGTTCGAGAAGAATACTTCCGAGCCCATCGGTCACCTGTCGATACGAACGCGGTGTATTATAAATTCCACGGTTGACGAAGATCGAATACGCCGCCGTGATCTCCTTGACGGTTACTCCGTAATTCATCTGTCCGAGCGCAAGTGCCGCGATATCTTTATCGGTAATATACTGCCCCGAGGCAGTAAATCCATCTCCGATCAAGCTTTTCATTCCCAGCTTTTCATAGAGAAAATAGAAGGAATTTTCCACTCCGAGATCTTCCAGCGCACGCACCGTGACGGTATTGATCGAATGGGCGAGCGCGTAATTGACGTTGGTAAGACCTCGGTAAATCCCCGTAGAATTTTTCGGCCACGCCACGGGCTCAACGATCTTTCCCTTGGTGGGATCGAGATTGTATTTCCCGAAATTGACGGGAACGTCATCGTAAACGCTCGACCAAAGAAGCGCTCCGCTTTCGAGGGCGGGGGCATAGACCGACAGCGGTTTTACCACCGAGCCTGCCGGTCGCACCGTTTGGGTGGCAAAATTCTGCACCCGATTGGCGCTTTTTTCTCCGATACTTCCCACGACCCCAAGAATATCTCCGTTTTCGGGGTCGATCACGATCATACTTGATTGTGGTGTCTCGCCACTCGCTGTCCCGTAAAAATTCGAGGTTTTTGCGTAATACTCCTCAAGAATCGCTTGGATTTCGGGATCCATCGCGGTATAAATTTTGAGTCCTCCCGTATAAAGAACGAGATTTGCCATTGCTCTGCTATATCCGTACTCGTTCATCAGATCGCGCATCACGTCCTCGATCACCATATCGACATACCACGAATTGATCGTTTCTCTTGAGGATTCCTCTCGCAGTCGGAGAACGATCCCCTGCGAGAGCGCCCCATTCAGCTCCTCTTCGTTGATATATCCTTGATCGTACATTTCTCGGAGAATCAGTGTACGCCGTGCGCGGTTATTTTCGGGATTGCGGATGGGATCATAATACGAGGGACTATTGGTAATTGCGGCAATGCAGGCGCACTCGTTGAGTGTCAGCTCTGAGATGTCTTTGGAAAAATAATAATCTGCCGCCGCCTGCACTCCGTAACAGCCTTGGGAAAGGTTGATGACGTTGAGATAAAGTCCGAGAATTTCTGTTTTATCCATTTTGGTTTCAAGGTCGAGTGCCCAGAAGATCTCTTGAATTTTTCTTTGAAACGAATACTCGTCCTCCTCGGTGACGTTTTTGATGAGCTGTTGTGTAATGGTCGATCCTCCGTAGCTTCCGCTGAATTTCAGAAAATAGTTTGCTCCTGCCGAAATCGTTCTTCCCCAATCGACACCGTGATGATCCCAAAAGCGTTTGTCTTCAATACTGACAAAAGCATCAATAAGATCCTGCGGAATTTTTTCGTACGGTACATAAATACTTCGGTATCCGCCGTAGAGCGCCCCCTCGTCAAGAGAATACGCGATCTCCTCTCCGTCCTCGCCCTCGGCGTAATAATAAAGCGTTGTTGCCGAATCTGAACCGACGATGGAAAAAAGGCTCTCATCGATCGTTTTTTCCACTTTCTTTTCGACGTAAATAAAAAAAACGAGAGCCCCGAGAAGTCCTACCACAACGCAAAAAAGGAAAGTGGCGGTAAGAAGCTTGAGCGACCACCAACCAATTTTTTTTACCGTTTCTTTTTTCTTCTTTCTCGTTTCTTCGCTCATTGCATCGCTCCTCTGTGTTTTTCCTTATTATTCCTCGGCTTTTGCATAAATAACCGTTTTCTTTTCAATAATACTAAAAAAGATCGACGGAGGTTTTGAGATTTGAAAAAAACAGAGAAAAAAGCACCTCGGGGAGCATGGCGCTTTGCCGTACTTTATACTCTTCTTCTGATCGTGATGTTCTCCGCAACAACAGTCATTTTACTGCACACGCTCAAAAAAAGCACAGATCAGCCCCCAAAAAGTGAAACCGAAGAAATTTACGTATATTTACCGCAAGAAGACGACGAAAGCGAAAGCATAACGCCACCGCAAAGTGAAACCGAACGATACGTGGTGAAGGAATACCACGGGCAAATCGGAATTTTTTCGTCTGACGGAACACTGCTTGAGGTTTTGGACACGTACGTAAAAACCCTCCCCGAAGCAGACCGTGCTC
>JAFQPC010000177.1 GCA_017411935.1 Clostridia bacterium
TAGGATTTCGTGATGACCTCGACCGTATCACTGACCATAAACGCCGAATAGAATCCGAGACCGAAATGGCCGATGATGCCGTTTTTCGAGCCGTCGGTTTCGTTTTCGTATTTGCTGATGAAATCGACCGCGCCCGAGAGTGCGATATTACAGATATACTTTGTCAGCTCTTCCTCTGTCATACCGATTCCGTTGTCCTCGACGCTGATCGTTCCCTCGGTAGTATTCAGGGTTACGGTGATCTTATACTGTTCGTCGGTTGGTTCGCGGTGTCCGAGCGATTCGAGACGGCGGAGCTTGGTAATGGCATCCGATGCATTCGAAACGATCTCACGGAGAAAGATGTCCTTTTCGGAGTAGAGCCATTTTTTGATGATAGGGAAGATATGCTCGGTATCGACCGAGATCCCGCCTTTTTTTGCGTTGGTTGTTTCGGTGTTCATTGTTCGTTGTTTTCATCCTTTGTGGTTTCTTGATGTGCTTCTTCGGTTGCCGAGATTTCTTCGGCTGCCTTTGCCGCTTCTTCGGCTACTTTTGCCGCTTCTTCCGCCGCCTTTGCCGCTTCTTCTGCGAGCTTTGCTGCTTCTTCTGCTGCCTTTGCTGCTTCTTCTGCTTCCCGCGCTTGCTTGATGGCGGCTCTCTCTGCCTTTTTCTTTACGGCATAAGCGTGAGATTTGGGGCTGAGATTTTCCCAAATTTTAATAAAGAGCGAATTGTGTTCTTCTCTGGGATTGACTAAGGAGTTGCGCTCATAATAATCTGCGGTATCGCTAGAAAGTCCTTTTTCTTCGAGCCTATGATCGAGAAATTCTTTGATGACGGCAACGAGCACCGCAAAGATCGGAACACCGACGATCATACCGATGATACCGAAGTAGGCACTCATAATGATAATCGAAATGATAACGCCGAGCGAGCTCAGACCCGTGGTGTTTCCAAGGATCTTCGGACCGATGACGTTTCCGTCCAATTGTTGAATAATCAAGATCAAGATCAAGAAGATCAGTGCCTTGATGGGGTCGGCAATGAAGATAATGAGAAACGAGGGGATTGCACCGATGAAGGGACCGAACACGGGAATGATATTGGTAATTCCGACGATGGTAGCAACGAGGGGGGCATAGGGAATGCGGAAGATGAGAAGCAAGATCAGTGTCAGAACGCCGATAATCAGCGAATCAATGATCTTTCCCACGAAAAATCCCGTGAAGTTTTCATGACAGAGCGTAAGATATTTGTAGAATCGGTCGCCGCCTTTTTTGGAGAACATTGCCGAGGTAAATTTGTGCGTTTGTGCTTTGAGGCGCTCCTTGGAAAGAAGGATATAGATGGCAATGAAGATGGCGAGCAAGGTATTCTTCAAGGTATTAAAGATGCCAAGACCGATTTTGGATACGCCATCGGCAACCTCTTCGGAGTCTCCGATGAGATTTTGGATAAAGTCAAGGATTTTTTCACTATCGATCATGTTGGAATATTTCTGATTCGACGTGAGATTTACCATGAATTCGTTGATCCAGCTTGCCGTTGTTTGAATATATCCGTCAAAGTTGGAGGCAAAATCCTGAATGCTTTGAATCAGTTGAGGGATCATCAGGAGAATCACTGCTGCTACGATCAAAAAGGCAATGACAAAAGTCATCAACAGGGAAAGTCCACGCAGAAGCTTTTTGTTCTTGATCTTTTTAAATGCTTTATTTTCAAAAAGTTTTAAGAGGGGATTGAGCATATAGGCAAGTGCCGCTCCCAAAATAATCGGAGTGAAGACCCTGAGAATCGCAGTAAAGAGTCCCGAAAATACTTGAATATTTACGATAGCATAGAGAACTACGAAGATAATAATGCACGCAAGGATAGAGGCTTGCGAATTTTGCTTGACGCGAGTCCATGCGGATTCTTTTTTCTTTTTTGGGGTTGGCTCTTGCGTAGTCTTGGCTTTGTTTTCTTCGTTCATATTGTAAACGTCCTTTCCGAGGATTGCGAATGTAAAATGAATAATTCGTCGAATACTATTGTATAATTTTTGTTCTCGAAAGTCAATAGAAATCGAAAAATTTTACATATTTATAATAAATATTTCGATTTTGTCTTGCAAAGAATTTGATTTTATGATATAGTAAACGAAAGAAGAATTGGGAAAGAGAGAGGCATATGGATCGTTTGGTTCAAGTTTTAGGATATGCAAAGATCAATTTACATTTGGATATCACGGGTCGCAGAGATGACGGATATCACACGGTGAATACCGTGATGCAAACGGTATCACTGTCCGATGAAGTAACTCTTACTCTTCGAGAGGATGAAAAGGTTTTTGCGACTTGCAATGTTGGCGGAGTTCCCGACGATGAGAAAAATTTGGCAGTGCGTGCCGCGTTGCTGCTCCGTGCCGCGCTGGAAAAATCGTTTGGTGTCGAAATTCAGATAAAAAAAGCCATTCCTATGGCGGCAGGTCTTGCGGGAGGCAGTGCCGATGCGGCGGCAACCCTTGTTGGCTTGAACCGTTTGTTGGGGGAGCCTTGTTCCCTAGAACAGCTTTGTGAAATCGGATCACAGCTTGGGGCGGACGTTCCGTTCTGTATCGTCGGCGGTACTCGATTTGCCGATGGAAAGGGAGATGTGTTGCACGCATTTCCTCAGATGCCGGATTGCAGCGTTGTGATCGCTTGTGAGGGGGAGGGGGTCTCTACGCCGTGGGCGTACCGTCGTTTGGATGAATGCTTTGGGAATTTTTCGGAGACCTTCGGATACGTTCCAAAGAGCATCGAGCCGTTGAAACAAGCCTTGGAAGATAAAAATCTTCGGGGAATTGCAGGGACGATGTTTAATATTTTTGAAGCTCCCGTGCTTGCCGAGCGCCCTGTGGCGACAGAACTTCGTTCGATCTTCCTTTCATCGGGCGCACTTGGTGCGATGATGAGCGGAAGCGGACCGTCGGTATTTGCGATCTTTCCGTCTGAGGAGAGCGCAAACCACGCGATAGACCGCTTGCGAGCAAAAGGATACCGAGGCTTTCTTTGCCGACCGATCGCTCCATAAAATCAAAAAAATCACGTCAGTTTTGTCTTTGAAAAAACTGACGTGATCCTTTTATAAAAAAGGGGAAAATACGGCGATTTTTTCATTGACAAAACAGAGGTTTTCGTGTATAATAATTATGTATAGCTTTTTTGATTTTTATATGGTTTTTTCGTAATACGGAGGAAACGGTTTTGGCGAATAAATCCTTGATGGAACAGTATAGAGAAGAATATGGGCGTCGGAAAAAAATGATGGCGTTGATCTTAAAGATCACGGTGATCATTTTAGCGGCAGCACTCCTGACGACGGGTGTAATTTTGGGTGTTATGCTTGCGACTGACGGATTTGCTTCGGCAGATGATTCGGAAAGCGACGGCGATGGCGGAATTCCCTCGATCACCGGACCGGAAGACGGCTACGTCATTGTTTATATCGGAGACAAGCCTTCCTATAAGAGTTTTGTGAAAACAACGGGCAAGGGCGAACTTAAGATCGATTCCAGAGTCAACCTCGATAAGGTTGGAACCTATACGGTAAGATATACCTTTGGAGAACTTGAATATGTTCTGACTGTCTACGTTCGACAGCGTACCTTTACCGATGCGGATCGCACCAAGCTTTACGAGAATATTGAGAAAATTGCGCAAGAGAAGGGAATGACGTCGGGTACGAAAACCGAACAAGTGCAAAAGGTTTATGCCTTTGTAAATAAGCACATTCATTGGGGAACCGACCGTTCCAATATTGCCGACACGCACGGTACTGCTTTTTCGCGAGATACTTGGCAGACCGACTGGGAAGAAGAAGCGGCTCTTTCCTTGGCAAGCGGTGAGGGAGACTGTTATTCCTACTATTCGCTGTCAAAAGCTTTTTTCGAGGTTCTTGGTATTGAAAATTTGGGAATTCAACGTTCGGAAAAATCCAGTATCGAAGGAACTCATTTTTGGAACATGGTAAACGTTGGGTCCAGTGGCGTCGATTGGTATTTTTACGATGCAACGGTTCTTGCGGGAAGATTCCCTGACGGTTCATCGAA
>JAFQPC010000178.1 GCA_017411935.1 Clostridia bacterium
GTCCACATTGGAAATTTCCGCGATCTCGCGACGCCGTGGTTCGTGGTCAAGGCTCTGCGCAAGCAGGGCAAAAAAGCACGTCTCATCATTTCGTGGGACGAGTTCGACCGTTGCCGCAAGATCCCCGCGAACGTTCAGGCAGTCGTTGGCAACACCTACGACAAATATATCGGCTGTCCCTACGTTGACATTCCCGATCCTTGGGGCTGTCACGAAAGCTATGCCGCACACTTTGAGGAAGAATTCCTCAAGGGCATCGAACCGTTTGGCATTGATCTCGACTGCCGTTATCAAGCAGAAATGTACCGTTCGGGCAAGTACACCGACGCGATCATCGAGTCGATCCGCAAGAGAGGCGAGATCTTTGAGATCCTCGACTCTTTCAAGACGAAGGACACTTCGAAATCTCCCGAGGAGCTGAAGGCTGAGCACGATGCCGAAAAGGCGGTTTACTCTCCCGTCAGCATCTTCTGTCCCGAATGTCACACCGACTTTACGACGATCACCTCGTTTTCCGAGGACGGCACCGAGGCAGATTACACCTGCCGTTGCGGTCACAGCGGTCATTACAACTTCCTTGAAAATCACAACTGCAAGCTCGGCTGGAAGGTCGACTGGGCAATGCGTTGGGGTTATGAAAAGGTTGACTTTGAGCCCGGCGGAAAGGATCACTCCGCTCCCACAGGTTCGTACAACAACTCAAAGCTGATCGCAAAGCGCATCTTCGGACACGACGCTCCGATCTATCAGGGCTACGAATTTATCGGTATCAAGGGAATGACGGGCAAGATGTCGAGCTCGTCGGGTCTGAACCTCACCCCCGATACCCTGCTCCGTCTCTATCAGCCTGAAGTCCTTCTCTGGCTCTACGCCAAGACCGACCCCACCAAGGCATTTGACATCTGCTTTGACGACGGTATTCTCCGTCAGTATTTTGAATTCGACAAGATGCTCTCCGACTGCCGTGCCGGCACGGCAAACGAGCTGACGCAGGACATTATGTACTGCTGCTCGGTCGAGGGTCGCGAGGTCGAGACCGTTCCGATGGCACTGCTCGTTCAGCTCGGCTCGGTCGTTGACTTCAACGTTCCGATGCTGGAGACCGTCTTTGAAAAGATCGGCACGCCTTACAAGGAAGCCGAGTTCGCTGACCGCTTGAAGCGCGCAAAATTTTGGCTCGAGCAGTGTGCTCCCGACCAAGTCAACCGTCTACGCGCGACGAGAAACTTTGAGGTTTGGAACACTCTTTCCGACGAAGAAAAGAAGGCGATCGAGCTCCTGCACGCTTACATTGCCAAGGGCGGCTACTCGCTCGATGAGCTCAACACCGAGCTCTACGCGATCCCCAAGCAGGTCTTTGGCACCGAGATGACCGACAAGGAGCTCAAGGGCGTTCAGGGAACTTTCTTCAAGAACGTTTACAAGCTTCTCATCGACAAGGAAAGAGGTCCCCGTCTCTATCTTTTCCTCTTTGCGATCGAGCCCGAGCGCTACGTTGGTCTGCTTGATTTCTCGTATCCCGAGACCGAGGAAGAAAAAGCAGCAAACGCTCCTGCCGAGGAGGTTTGCTGTACCGAAGCCGCCAAGGTCGAAGAAAACCGCGAGCCCGATCCCGTCGAGCCCGTCAAGGAGCAGGTCACGATCGAAGAATTTTCGAAGATTGATCTTCGCGTTTGCAAGATCCTCAAGGCAGAGGGCGTACGCAAGTCGCACTCCTGTCTGAAGTTGACGCTCGACGACGGCATTGGCGAGCGCGTGATTATGTCCTCGATCAAGGAAGAATACACGCCCGACGAGCTGATCGGAAAGAAGATCATCGTCGTTGCCAACCTCAAACCCAACCGAATCTGTAACGTCACCTCGCAGGGAATGCTCCTCGCGGGCACGAACAATGCGTGCGGCTGCAAGGTCATCTTTGTAGACGATGCCGTTCCCACGGGTACGCAGATCAAGTAAATCAAACAAAAAAAGCGTTTGCCATTGGCAAACGCTTTTTCTTATATTTCCACCGTTCGGTATTCCCCGCCAAAGAGGTCACGGAAGGTAAAGACACCGTTCTCGTACACGAGATAGCTTTTGGGCGAGCCTTCCTTCGGGATCGAGGTCGAGCCCGGATTGAGATAGAGATTTCCGTCTCCAAACGGCTCTGCCGCGGGCACATGGGTATGTCCGTGGAGCAGGATCTCTCCCCGTTTCATCGGGGGGAGATTTTTCAGGTGATGGGTATGCCCATGGGTCGCGAAGATCGAGTGTCCGTCGACCGACAGATACGCGTAATCGGCAAGGATCGGAAATTCAAGCACCATCTGATCGACTTCGGTATCGCAATTTCCGCGCACCGCAAGGATCTCGTTTTTCATTTCATTGAGAAGCGCGATCACCTTTTTCGGTGCATAGCCCTCAGGCAGATCATTGCGTGGTCCGTGATAAAGCAGGTCTCCGAGCAAGATCAAACGATCTGCCCCCGATGCCGCATAGCACTCCGCGAGGCGCTTGGCGCATTCGTAATCGCCGTGAATGTCCGAGGCGATCAACCATTTCGTTGTTTTCATCGAATCGCACCGTTTCCTCTCACCAAATATTTCTCGGTCGTGAGCGCCGAAAGTCCCATCGGTCCGCGCACGTGCAGTTTTTGTGTCGAAATTCCGATCTCCGCACCAAAGCCAAATTCTCCACCATCGGTAAATCTGGTCGAAGCATTGACGTAGACCGCTGCCGAGTTGACCTCGCTAAGAAAGCGTTCAGCATTCGCATCATTCGTTGTAATGATCGCCTCGCTGTGTCCCGTACTGTATTTATTGATATGCGAAATCGCATCTGCCAGCGTATCCACCACCTTGATCGCAACGATATAGTCGTTATATTCGGTAAAGAAATCCTCTTCGGTCGCCTCGTTTGCCGTAGGGATCAACACGCGCGTACGCGGACAGCCGCGAAGCTCTACCGCATATTTTCCCATTTCTTCCGCAAGCTTCGGCAAAAACTTCGCCGCAACTCCTGCGTGAACGAGGATCGTCTCAATTGCGTTGCATACCGACGGACGCGAGCACTTTGCATTGACCGCAACCGAGAGTGCCATCTCTACCTCAGCGCTGTCGTCGACATACAAATGACAGTTTCCCGCTCCCGTTTCAATCACGGGAACCGTTGCGTTTTCCACAACACTGCGGATCAGTCCCTTTCCTCCGCGAGGAATGAGTACGTCAATAAATCCGCGCATCGTCATCAAGATCTGTGCGCTTTCGCGTTCGGTCGATTCGACGAGTTCCACGGCGTGAGGATCCAGTCCACAGTCATCTAAGGCTCGCTTGATCACACGAACGATCGCCATATTTGTATGAATTGCTTCCTTACCGCCACGCAAAATCACGGCATTTCCCGTCTTCAGGCAAAGTGCGGCAGAGTCGACCGTCACGTTCGGCCTTGCCTCGTAGATCATTGCGACCACGCCAAGCGGTACGCGGACACGCGAGATCTCAAGTCCCGACGGACGCGTCCAGCTCTCTCCCTTGCCGATAGGATCCTCGAGCTCCACCAAACTGCGAAGCGCCTGACAGATGCCCAAAATTCTTGTGGGACTGATCGCCAGACGGTCGAGCATCGTTTTGGAAATTCCATTTTCCTCGGCGGCATCAAGGTCCTCTCGATTCGCCTCGACCAAGCTCTCTGTCTCCTCTTCCAGAAGCGCCGCCATTCGCAGAAGAAGCTCGTTCTTCTTTTCGGTCGTGGCAAGTGCCATCTTTTGCGAGGCAACTTTGGCGTTATTACATAACATTTCAATTTCTTCTCGCAAGCTCATTTTTATCTCTCTCTTTCTTTTCGATAGGCTTTTTCGATCTCACACACGTAGACACGATGATAATCCCCTGCCGCATAATTGGCAAGCAGAGCAGGATCGAGAAAGCACTCTTTTTTCAGGTCGTCAACGTAAAGCTTTCGGCAAACGAGCACGGTATCGGCTTCGGCGATCACATCCACGCCATCAAGCACGTCGGTGTGAAGTCCCGCTTCGTGAAGCTTATCGGTATTGCGTCCGCTTTTTGTTCCGCAAAGGCGAAGTGCCTCACGGTATTCTTCTTCGAGAAACGCGATCGAGCATCGCTCACTTTGCTCTAAAAGCTCATAGGTATGTCTCTGCGGACGAACGAAGCAAACGCAAATATTCTTGCCCCACAAAACACCGAGGCATCCCCAGCTTGCCGTCATCGCATTGACCCGATGATTGTTTTCGTCGCGCGCCGTAATCAGCATCCATTCCTTGCCGATCTTCTGCATGGCATTTTCCAGCTCGATGGGCGAGATCTCTCGAAAAATATTCTGTTCCATACGCTCTCCTTTGTCTCTGAAATCTCCTTGTTCTATTGTATTATTATAACAAAAAATCCCAATTTCGTCAATGTTTTTTCTTCAAGAAAGCCTTTGTCGAAAAAATTTTCTTAAAATCCTCTCGTTTTTTTGACAAAAAAGGTCGACAAAAGCAAGGTTTGGGTGTATAATAAATTTATCTTTATTTTTTACAGAAAGGCCTTCCTATGCAAAACATGAAATTCATCCGCAAGCTCCCCATCCCGATGGATGTGAAAGAGCAATATCCCCTCAAATCGGAATATGCCGAAAAGAAGATCCTCCGTGACCGTGAGATCGCTGATATCTTTTGCGGCAAGGATGACCGAATGATCCTTATCATCGGTCCCTGCTCTGCCGACCGAGAGGATGCGGTGCTTGACTATATCACAAGGCTTGCGATGGTACAGGAAAAGGTCTCCGACAAGCTCCTACTCATTCCTCGCATCTACACAAACAAGCCCCGTACTACGGGCGACGGTTACAAAGGAATGCTTCACCAACCTAACCCCGAAGCAGCCGCTGATATGCTTGAGGGAATCATTGCCATCCGTCGCCTGCATACCAAGGCGATCGAGGAAACGGGACTTTTTTGTGCCGATGAAATGCTTTACCCCGAAAACTATCGCTATCTTTCGGATCTTCTTTCCTACGTTGCCATTGGTGCGCGCTCGGTCGAAAATCAGCAGCACCGTCTGACTGCCAGTGGAATGGATATTCCCGTCGGTATGAAGAACCCCACCGGCGGAGATATTTCGGTGATGCTCAACTCGATCACCGCGGCACAACACTCTCACACCTTTCTCTACCGCGGTTGGGAATGCGTCTCCTCGGGAAATCTCCTCGCTCACGCTATTCTTCGCGGCCTTGTCAATCAGCACGGCGAATCTCTCCCCAATTATCATTTTGAAGATCTTGAGCATCTCTACTATGAATATTCGGCACGAGGACTTGCTAACATGGCAGTCATTATTGATACCAACCACGCAAACTCCGCCAAAAAATACGCAGAACAGCCGAGAATTTGCAAAGAGGTACTTCACTCCTGCCGTCACTCTGCCGAGATCCGAAGCTACGTCAAGGGCTTTATGATCGAAAGCTACCTTGAAGACGGCGCACAGAAGATCGGAGAGCACGTTTACGGAAAGTCGATCACCGACCCTTGTCTCGGTTGGGAAAAGAGCGAGCGATTGATTTTGGAAATTGCCGACCTGCTTTAAACAATAAAAACCACTTGCTGAGAACACAGCAAGTGGTTTTTTCGATTATGCCATATTTTTTTTGCGAAGCTGCACGATCTTTCGAACCGTATCGCAGATCGCGTAAACCTCAAGAAATACGAGACACACATACATTACGACGGTATTTGCCGGCAAACGATGCGGCAACGGAATCGGGATAAACAGGAATGGGATCATTACGGGGATAAAATATGCCTTGATCTCCCGCATCGCAACTCCCTGATTAAAGATCAGCGCAAGAGGAATCAGGAAAAGGATCCATGCATAGATCGAGGAAAGCGGAGGAAACGCAGCAAAGGTGATACAACCGAGGATCCAGATCTTCCAACGCTCGCTCTTTTCTCTGTAAAGGAAAACAGAGAGAGCGAAGCAAACACCGCAAAGCAAGAACAGTCCATACGCCACACCACTCACGAGAGCGGGCGGAAGTCCTGCATATTCGCTGATGATCGCCAAAACGCCTTTCGTACCCGTACCCGACGAGAAGCCGAAAATGTTTTCAAAAATGGTCAAAAGACACGACGGCCCCTCAAAAGCAAAGGACGGAAGGATCAGCAAAGCAACCGAATAAAGCGCGCAACGGAAAAACTCCTTATATCGTTTGTCTGCGAGCAGGATCCATGCAAACATAATGGGATAAAGCTTCAGCGAGAAGGAAAAGGCAAGCGCGAGCAAGCCGAGCTCTCGGACCCACGCTTTTTCGCTGTCATAGGTCAAAAGATAGCAAAGAAGCGCAACGACGGCAAGCACCATAATATTTCCGCGTTCCATCATATAAAGGTAGGGAACTGAAAATACCGACACCGCGGCAAAGATGATCTTGTTTTTTCTTGAAGTATTAAGAAGATTATAACTCACCAAGAAAAACAGAAGCGTGCAAACTACGGTAAAGATAACACACAGCGCAATATTGGTCCCATAAGCGCTCCAAGTCTGTCGGTCATCAAACGACGTTGCGTTATATGCCGCGGGCGTGATCTTTGAGAAAAGCACAAAGATCAAATTTGCCATCGGCGGATAAATGACGTGACGTTCGGTATATGAGCCAAGTCCCAGCGATGCGTCACGGATCGAATTGAAGAAATCCATGAAAAAGTCGCCCGTATGAATAAAGAAGATCTTATCCGCCAGCCAACCTTTCGTTAAGAGAGATCCCAACAGATAGATTCCCGCGGTAATTAAAACCGCATAGCAAAAGATCGCATAACATTTCTGTTGTGCAAGTTTTTTTCCTTTGGCTTTCCAATCGCTCAAAAAACGCATACTCTCTCCGTTCTCTGCTCCGTTTCTCAAACACCGCCACCGTCAGGCACACGGAACATTCGTTTTTACCGCACAAGGATACATCTCTCCTTATACATATTATAGTATACATTTTTCAACATCTTTTGTCAAGCTTTTTTTCAAAAAGTATCAAAGTTTACAGATAACAAAGAACAACACTCCGAGCGTATGGCAGATGCTTCCGAGCAGGGTCATAATATGAAAGATCGAATGAAAATATTTTTTCGTTTTGCCCAATTTGTAAAAGATGACGCCGAAAGTATAAAACAATCCGCCGCCGAGAATGAGAGCAAATCCGCCGAAGCCAAGCGCTTGGTATGCGACCTTCACACTAAAGACTACCGACCAGCCCATCGCAATATAACAGATCATACTAAAGACCTTATATTTCGAAAGGTCGATCGCCGTCAGCGTCACTGCCAATGCCGTCAGCCCCCACAAGACTCCGAAGGTGACCCACCCTGCCCACGGATTGATCGGCGCCATTCCGCAGATAAGGATCGGAGTATAGGTTCCCGCGATCAAAAAATAGATCGTACAATGGTCGATGATCTGAAACACCTTTTTCGCTGTATTGACGTGCAGACCGTGATAGACGCTCGACATCGTATAGAGCGCGATCATCGAAGCGCCGAACACGATGCTGCAAAGCACCCCCGACAGACTTCCCCGCAGCGCCGAGACAATGACGCACAACACAAGCGTGGCAATTCCTACCGCGCCCCCGACGATATGTGTGACCATATTGAAAACTTCTTCGCCCTTGGTATATTCGGGCAGAATGCGATCCTTTAAGCAAACTCTCTTTTTTGACATTTTTATCTCCTTTTAATGTAGTATTCATAACTATATTATATGGTTATTATACAACTTCTATTCGCGAATGTCAAGAGATTTTTTCAAAAAACCAAAAGATCCCTCGTGAAACCTCACGAGGGATCTTTCTTTATTTTATTTCATCAAGAGATAACACTTTTCAGTGCGTTCGTCAACGCTGTGGTATAGCCTGCATGATCCGAGATCGAGGGGTGTCCCCAAGTGGGCGCACCGCTTGCGGTCGTCGAAGTGGCAAGCTCGAGCGTATAGATCTTCGCGCCCGAATGTGCTGCGCGGTAGGTTGCGATCGCGCTTTGGATCTGCGTGTTATAGGTGTCGTTCATCGCGCCCCACAGACAGTAAACGATACAGTCGCTTCCGTTCTTTGCAAACACGTTTTCAAGAAGTCGAACGTATCCCGCCTCAAACTCTGCCGTATCCGCGTGATATGCGCGGTCGTTCGTACCGAGGTTGATGACAACAATATCCGCCTGACGCTCAAATCCATACGCCGTCGTCGAGCGTGCGGGACTTGCGTGGAGATAGTTCTTGTCAAAATTGTAATCAGTTCCGTACACAACGCCGCGTCCCGAAAGTCCGAGGATCGAGTAATCGGCGTTCAATGCCTGAGCTACGAGATAAGGATATGCGAGCGTACCGTCCTGCGAAGTGTAGGCGCCGTCATTCGTACCGACAACACCCCAACCACAGGAGATACTGTCACCGAGAAACTCGATGTAGAGATCCTTACTGGGCGTTGCGCTGATCGTACCGTTCAGCTCAACTGCACTGATCTCTGCCTGACCGAGCAGATAACCCGTTGCCTTCACCAGACGAACGGTATGCGTTCCCTCAGGCACTGACTTCAGCGTAACCTTAGTCGAGCCGCTCACGGTATAATAATCCAAGCCACCGTTCTTCCAAAGAGTGCCGTCCACATACGCCTTAAAATAACAAGGCGCAGTCGAATTTGCCGTAAAGACAATATCAGAAGTCGAATTCATCGTTGCATAGAATTCAAGACCCGAAGCCGTCCAGTCGGTGTAAAGCGTTTGATTGCTCTCGAGATGACGCTCGCCGAGTACCTTGATTACATTCGTATTGCTGTTGATATCGTAAATCACTACACCGTCACTCCAATCCATCGCAGATCCTATCGTAGGAACTGATTTTTTCTTCAAAAGGATATCCGAAAATACCGAGCGATGATCCGAAGACTGACGCATTACCATATTATCGACCTCACGGAATTGCTCCACCGTCGCCTTATCCTTGCTGACGAACACGTGATCGATTCCACTCGATACCTTTTCTGCGTTGCCCGTCAGCTTTGCACTGTTTTCCAGATGGGTTCCCGCGATCATCGCCGAGAGTAAGGTAGAATCATGGAGTTGGTTATAGTCGCCCGTTACAGCGATCGGCACATTCGGATACAGCGATTCCAGCTTTTTGATCTGAGCATTCACGCAAGCAAAGAAGGTCGGCTGGAAGTCCTTAAACCATGTGCCGTCACCACCGTGAGGTCCGTGGAGATTGAGCACGATCATCTTGGTATTCTCATCGGTCTTGCTCTGGAAAAGCGCCCACTGCCAACGGTGCATCGCGTTGCCGTATTCCACGCCCTGCTCATCGCTGATATCCTTGGCAAGCACGGTCCATTTATCGGTACGGTACAGCATCGGCGTCCATTGATTGACGGCTGCCACCTGATCCGACACATCAACGTAAGCATATGCTCCGTTCAGGTACGAAAGAAGCGTCGCTTGCATATTGATGGTTGCCGTGTTGTTGATGACCGAACTTCCCGAGGTCTCCTGCAAACCGATGAAATCGGGACGGTAGAAAAGGAACATTTCCGCCATATTCGCCATTCGCTGCTCGTGCGAGATTCCGAGATCTACTGCGCCGGAACTGTTATCGGCAGCCAGAAGATTACTCGACATCACACGAACCTTTTCTGCACCGACAAAACGTTCAACGTCAAGCGATTCCTTTTCCTTGACGTACTGACCGTTTTTATCGTACATCACCGATACCGTCTCGCCCGTCACGACAATTCCGTTCATCGTTGTATATTCGGGAGTGATCTCAAAGATATAGCTCGATCCTGCGGGAATATTTCCGATGATCAGCGCAATAAACTTCTTGCCGCCAAAATCCTTGGCGGTATAAGATTTGATCACCGCGCCATTGTCATCATACGCTCTCAGGGCATCGTAGAGCTGTGCATCGGTCGTAAAGGACTTAAAGGCATCGCCCGTGTTCGCGTCACGCACGATCACGTTCATTCTGCCTTCGATCGCACTCTCTACGTGCGTTACCGCGATAAAGCGAAGCGAATAGCTATCGGCGTTTGTCAGGGTTGCGTCATCGGGAACATTATCCTGTACGCCGACACACGAGATCTGTCCGCCAACCTTTTGGATAAAGCCGTTTTCATCGTTCTTCACCATCGCAGCCGCCGCCTCGGACGAGACGGTAAGCACCGAGGAATCGGTGATAGGACCGCTATAATACCACGAATCCAGCGGATAGTTTGCCGAAACTGTCGAGCAGTTCTGTCCGTTCAAAACGATCCATGCCGCGTTTCGTCCTTCTTTTGCAAAGGTAGAGCCGATCAGATTGAAGCTACCGATCGTCGTCGCCGTATTATTTACGTTGAGCGCCGACATCGTCTGACATCCGCTCGTTCCAAGGATCAGACCTGCTCCCGTTCCGTCAGATGCCGTCAAAGACTGCGAGGGGAAAGATGCTCGGATCAAGCAATGGTCGACGTTGACAGTCGCATGGCTATACGACATGGCACCAAGCACACCGCCGACCGACATCGGCTGAACGAGACCGCAAGTGTTTTTCAGCGAACCGCCAACCACACAGTTATCAATATTGAGCTCGCCGTCAAAAGCGGAATACTCACCGAAGTCTCTCTTAAATCCACCGAACGTACCGACGATACCGCCAAGTCCCGTCAGAGTATTCGTCGTTGCGGCACTCAACGAGCCCGTCATCGAGCAGTTCGAGATCGTGATCGTACCACCCGCATACAGATCCTCATAGGAATCCGAGGTGAAAACCGAACCAACAATACCGCCGACCGATTTTGCATTTGCCGTGATCGAGCCCGTCATATTGACGTTGCGGATCTCGAGCGTCGGTCTGCCAAAAGGCTCAAAAATACCGACAACACCACCCGAGCTGACGCAAGCCTGAGAAGTTTTCTCGCGCGTATCGGTCATCGTTGCGCTGACGTTGATATTTTCGAGCACCGCGCTCTGTCCGTCATTCAAGGTCAGAATACCGATGACTCCGCCAAAATGCATACCGACCGACGAAGCCGAACCTGCGACCGTACAGTTTTTCACCGTCAAAGAACCCGTACCGTCGTGTTTTCCGATCAGCATACCCGTCTGCATGGTATCCTGCGGATTTGAAACGTTTCCGTTGACGTTCAGATTCTGAATGACCGCACCTCCGGTTGTCGTGTTGGCGATCAGCGCTGTCGTCGCTTTAAAATTACTGAGCGTAAAGCCCTGACCGTCAAACGTACCTGCAAAGGTATTGGGGAAAAGCGTGGCAACGCTACCGCCAAGATCCACGTTCTTTGTCAGGCGGATCGTTTTTCCCGCAAAAGTTGCTTCGGGATTGTTTTTTGCATACGTTGCAATGTCATTCCAGTCGCTCACGCTCGCAATCGAAAAGACGCTATTCGAATAGGTCAGTCCGCTTGCCGTAAAGAAGGACGCAGGAATCATTGTCATCAACATCACAAGACACAAAAGAAGTCCCAGTGTTTTTTTGATCCAAGGTTTCATACCATCGTTCCTTTCGGTAATAATTTTTTCCATATACATCATATTATATCATTCTCTTTCAGTTGTTGTCAATGCACAAATCAAACAAATACCCCCAAAAATGGTTGTTAAACCTGCACAAAGAAAGGAGCAACTGCCAAAGCAGTTGCTCCCAAAAAATCTTATTTCATTCGGTTAAGGAAGAATGGTTCCTGCGTTCCAATCCATCGAAGATCCCGGCGTTGAAACAACGATCCTCTTGAGCTCGACATCCATATAAACGGGCGCGTGGTCGGTGCTGAGTTTAACTGACGTCAAGTTATAAGCCTCACGGAACTGCTTCACTGTTCCGTCGCCTGCCGACATAAAGATGTGGTCGATACCGCCGAAGTTAGACGGCTCGCAGTTGGTCGTCAGCTCCGACTCGATCGTCAGCGACGTACCGTTCGTCATCGTAGCAATATATGCTGCATTCGTTTCATCGGTTTCGGGATTAACGTTGTAGTCACCCGTAACGAAGATCGGAACATTTTCGTACTGTGCTTCAAGACTCTTGAGCTGCGTATTCAGATCCTGGAAGAAGGCATCCTTTACGGTAGGTCCGTGATACGTTCCGTTATGCGGACCGTGGATATTAACCACGATGACCTTGTATGCGGGGTTATCAACACTCTCAAAGAGTGCCCACTGCCAACGGTGCATCGTACAAGCAACAAGCAGACATTCCTTGGTCGTATCGTAGTCTTGCGCAACAGGAGTCCACTTCGAGCTATCGTAGATGATCGGAGTAAAGTGAGAGTTTCCATTCAGCTGAGCGGAGAAATCCACGTACTTATAGTTTGTATTCATATAGCTCATCAGCACCGACTGCATCGTCTTAACACCGTCGAAGCAGTCCGTACCGTTGACCTGCGTAGCATCCGCAACCTCCTGCAAACCGATGAAGTCGGGCTTGTAGAAGTTATACAGCGCCGCCATATTCGCCAATCTCTGCTCGTGGTCGCTCAGGAAATTCGTGTAATCGGTCTGCTCGTGATCTACAACAAGAATGTTACTCGACATAATACGAACAGAGGGTCCCTTGGGCAGAGAAAGCGCATCAAAGGATTCCTTTGCTTTGATGTACTGACCGTTCTTATCATAAGTGATCGAAACCGTCTCACCCGTCACGACAAGTCCGTCTGCCGTCGTGTAAGAGGGAGTGAAGTCAAAGGTATAATCGACCGAGCCTGCGGGGATACCGCCGATGGTCAGCGCGAGGAACTTGTTGGCACCGAAGTCGGTTGCCTTATAATACGCCATCTGCTTACCGTCCACGTCATATGCTTTCAGCGCATCGTAGAGGTTACAAGCCTTTTCGTACTTCTTGTATGCTTCGCCCGACTTAGCATCACGAACAACGACCGTCATCTTTGCCGACGAAACGTTCGTTACGTGAGACACGGCGATAAAGCGAACCGCAAAGGTCTCGTCCGAAGATAGTACTGCGCCGTTATCGACGTTATCCTGTACACCGAGCGCGGTGATCTGTCCGCCGACACGGAGAACGAAGCCCGCTGCGTTCTTCTTGACCATTGCCTCTGCTGCGGATACCGAAACGGTAACGACCGAATGATCGGTAATGCTATTCGTATAATACCATGCGGCAAAAGTATTCTCTGCCGCCACCGCGGTCTGTTGCTTTCCGTTCAGGGCAAGCCAAGCCGCATACTTGCCTTCTCTTGCGATCGCATGACCGATCATTGCGCCGTCTGCCGTCGATACGCAGTTGTTGACGTTGAGTGAGGACATCGTCTGCGATGCCGCCGCACCGAGGATGGTTCCCGCACCCTTGCCGTTCGTCGCCGTCAAAGAATGCGCTCCAAAGTTTGCCGAGATCAGACAGTGGTCTACGTTAACGGTTGCGTCACCGTATGCCATCGAACCGATCACACCGCCGACTGCCAAAGGCTCTTCGCTCGTCGTATTGGTATTTTGCACCGTACCGCTAACCGCACAGTTCGAAATGTTCAGCGTGCCGTCAAACGCGGTGTAGTCGTTGGTCTCTCTCTTGAAAGCGCCGAATGCGCCGACGATACCGCCCGCGCCGTTACCTGCGCTACCCGTACCCGAAGTGACGGTACCCGTCATCTGACAGTTTTCGATCGTGATCGTACCGCCCGTATAAAGAGCTGCGCTACCGTCCTTGTCGTAGATCGAACCGACGATACCGCCCGCAGGTCCGAGATCTCTCGTAACAGTACCCGACATATTGATGTTCTGAATAAGAAGATTCGAATTATGTCCGAAGGTTTCTACGTTACCGACGACACCGCCCGCGCAGTGCCAGCCCACCGAGATTCTGGTACGGTTGTTATGTACCGTTGCCGAGGTATTGACGTTCGCGATCGTAACACTCACGCCGTCTGCCAGCGTAACAACGCCCGCAACAGCACCAACGTTATACGCGTTCGAGGTAATGCTTCCCGCAACGCTGACGTCGGTGACCGTTCCCGCATCCATACGGTTCACGATCATTCCTGCCCAGACCTGCCAACCGTTCGTTCCGTCGGTGTGATAGGTGTTGTACTCGACCGTACCGTTGATCTTAACGTTCTTGATGACAGAGCCTGCGTTCGTAACGTTTGCGATGACCGCACCTTTCGTTGTTACGAAATTACTAAGGGTGTAGCCCTGTCCGTCAAACGTACCTTCAAAGTTGTTTGCAAACAGCGTGGAAATGGTTGCTCCGTCAAAATCCACGTTATCTGTGAGCTTAATGGTTTTGCCCGTAAATCTTGCGCTGGGGTTTGCCTCCGAATATGCTGCGATATCTTCCCAGTCGCTGACACTCGCGATCGTGAACGTGGTATTTGAATAATCCAACGCACTCGTCGAGAACGCTCCGAACGGGATCATCGCCGCCAGCATCAGCAGGCATACGGCAAGCGCCGCCGCTTTTTTGATCCAAGGTTTCATAATTTTTTCCTTTCATTATTTGTTTTTCATTATTTGTTTTATATTTATTTTGTAATTATCAAAAAATCCTACCATATCATTATAACATCAAATCCCTTTTCTTGTCAAGAGAAAAAACCAACAAAGCACCTCGGCGCATCTTGTCTATCCTGCACAAAGGGAGAAATTCGCCTCTTTTTTCACAAGA
>JAFQPC010000179.1 GCA_017411935.1 Clostridia bacterium
GAGCTCTTCAAGCCCTTCGTTGTCAAGAGACTCGAGGAGATGCAGAGAGTTCCCGGTGTCAAGGACGCACTCAAGAAGATCGAAAAGGCACACGAGAATCCCTGCGTATGGGATGCTCTCGAGAACGTTATCAAGGAGCACCCCGTGCTTCTGAACCGTGCACCGACGCTTCACCGTCTGTCGATTCAGGCGTTCGAGCCCGTGCTGGTAGAGGGTAGAGCGATCAAGCTTCACCCGCTGGTATGTACCGCATTTAACGCAGACTTTGACGGTGACCAGATGCCTGTACACGTTCCGCTTTCGGCAGAGGCACAGGCAGAGGCAAGATTCCTGATGCTGTCTGCGAACAACCTCTTAAAGCCCATGGACGGTCGTGCTGTCGCAGTTCCTTCGCAGGATATGATCCTCGGATCGTACTACCTCACGATGGATAAGGCAGGCGAGCCCGGAGAGGGCAGAGCCTTCCGCGATTTCAACGAGGCAATGATGGCGTATGCCAACGGAGCACTCGGCCTGCACGCTCCCATTAAGATCCGTGTTACCAAGGAAATCGACGGCGTTCAGCAGACCAAGCTGATCGACGCAACCCTCGGTCGTATGATCTTCAACCAGCCGATTCCTCAGGACCTCGGAATGATCCAGCGTAAGGATCCTTTCGAGCTTGAGATTCAGAAGGTCGTTAAGAAGAAGGAGCTCGGACAGATGATCGACCTGTGTATCAAGAAGCACGGCTCGGCAGTCTGCGCAGAGATGCTTGACAACATCAAAGAGATGGGCTACAAGTATTCGACCAAGGCATCCTTCTCGATCTCGGTATACGATATGACCATTCCCGCAGAAAAGAAGGGTTATATCGAAGCCGCACAGAAAAAGGTCGATGCCATCAACCAGAACTATAGCGACGGTCTTTTGACGAACGATGAGCGTTACAATAACGTTATCAAGGTTTGGGAAAAGACGACCGGTGAGGTCACCGATGCTCTGCAGAAGGGCTTCGATGCCTACAACCCGATCAAGATCATGTCGGATTCGGGTGCCCGTGGTTCGATCGCGCAGATGCGTCAGCTCGCAGGTATGCGTGGTCTGATGTTTGCGACCAACGGTAAGACCATCGAGCTTCCGATCAAATCGAACTTCCGTGAAGGACTGAATATCCTCGAGTACTTTATGGGTGCAAAGGGTTCGCGTAAGTCGCTGTCCGATACGGCACTCCGTACGGCAGACTCGGGTTACCTGACGAGACGTCTGGTTGACGTTTCGCAGCACGTCATTGTCCGCGAAGAAAAGTGCGACACCGTGAAGGGCGCATGGATCGAGCAGATCATGGATGAAAAGAACGGAACGGTTCTTGAGCCTCTGTCCGACCGTATCGTCGGTCGTTACACCATCGGTGCGGTACAGGATCCCACTACGGGTGAGATCATTGTCGGTGACGACGAAATGATCACCGACGAGCAGGCAGCTGCCATTGCCAAGGCAGGCATTGAGCGCGTTTATATCAGAACGGTCATTCAGTGTCACGCAAAGCACGGTATCTGTGCCCACTGTTACGGCGCGGACCTTGCTTCGGGCAATCCCGTCAAGATCGGTGAAGCGGTCGGTATCATCGCCGCACAGTCGATCGGTGAGCCGGGTACTCAGCTGACGATGCGTACCTTCCACTCGGGCGGTGTCGCAGGTTCGGATATTACGCAGGGTCTTCCCAGAGTTGAAGAACTCTTTGAGGCAAGAACACCGAAGAAGACCTCGGTGCTCGCAGAGACCGACGGTGTCATTCAGGAAATTCGCAACGGAGATATGCCCAACACCTACGTGGTGGATATTCACTCCGAGGAAACGGGTATGAATATCGCGCATCAGATTCCTTTCGGTAAGAGACTGATGGTGAACGAGGGCGATACGGTTCACAAGGGTGACGCATTGACTGACGGTAGCAAGGCTCCCGCTGACATTATGCGGATCTTTGACGACCCGAACGATCCCTCGAACCGCGATTACCTTGACAAGGTTTATGAGTATATCATCAAGGAAATCCAGAAGGTTTACCGTTCGCAGTCCTGTAACGTCAATGACAAGCATATCGAAATCATTGCCCGTCAGATGACAAGACAGATCCGCGTATTCAGCAACGGAGACACCGACCTTCTCGTTGATTCGTTGGTGGATATGAGCGAATTCGAGGAAGAAAACAACAAGATTCAGGCAAGAATTGATGCGGGCGAAGAAGGACTTCGTCTGGCAGAGGGTAAGCCTGTCCTGCTTGGTATCACCAAGGCATCGCTCCAGACCGACTCCTTCCTGTCGGCGGCTTCCTTCCAGGAAACCACCAAGGTGCTCACCGACGCTGCCATCAAGGGTAAGGTCGACCACCTGCTCGGACTCAAGGAGAACGTCATCATTGGTAAGCTGATCCCCGCAGGTACGGGTATGAAGTGCTACCACAACATCGACGTTGTCGAAAACAAGCCCGAGGTGGAAGTCGTAGAGACCCAAGCCGAAGTGGTAGAGGAAGCTACGGAAGTAGCAGAAGCTCCTGCCGAGAACGCAGAGCTCATCTAACCAAAAACACAAACGCACCTGACAGATGTCAGGTGCGTTTTTTGTTGAAACGTCAAGAATGACAAATAATTTACGCGAAGATCGCGCGAAGTTTCTGCATCGTGTCGGCGTCGGGGGTGGGAAAGGTGGTCAGCTCTTTTCCGAGTGCTAAGCATTTTCCCTCACCCATCGTGTGGTAGGGAAGAAGCTCGACCTTTTCGGGTACGCCGTTCGCATCGAGAAAGGCTTTGATCTTGCTCATTTCGTCCTCATCGGCATTCACGGTCGGAATGGTGGGAATGCGAATCCAAACGTGCGCGCCGCTCTGCAAAAGTCGCCTAAGATTCTCTAAAATTCGTTCGTTGCCGACGCCAGTGTACTTCTTGTGCGTGTCGCTGTCGAAGCACTTGACGTCGTAGAGAAAGAGATTCGTATAGGGAAGAATGCGCTCAAAATATTCGTACGGGACGTGCCCTGCGGTATCGACGGCGGTGTGAATGCCTTGTTCTTTGCATTGTTTCAGAATTTCTTCCAAAAAGTCAATTTGGAGCATACATTCACCGCCCGAAAAGGTGACACCGCCGCCCGAATTTTCATAAAAGGCGCGGTCGCGGAGGATTACCTCCATTACCTCGTCCACGCTCATTTCTTTGCCGTAGATCTTACGCGCGTCGGTGGGGCAGTAGGTGGCACACGCACCGCAAAGGGTGCAGGAAGTCAGTCGGTTCGGGCATTTTTCACGGCATTTTCCGCAACGGGTGCATCGGCTCGCAAAGAAAGCAAGCTCGGGTTCGCGTTTCTGACTTTCCGGGTTGTGACACCAAGCACAGCGCAGATTGCACCCCTTGAAGAAGACGGTGGTTCGAATGCCGGGACCGTCGACAAAGGAGCTTCGTTCAATATCAAAAATGGTGGCAGTCAACATGTTGGTTCTCCTATGCTGGTGTGACAATACATCATGGAATTTTGTGGAAACTTCTTAGGTTCCTTCCATCTCAAAGCGCTCGATAAACTCTAACTTTGCGTTATCGGGGAGCGTGTTGAAATAGAGGCTGAAGCCGCCGACGCGGACTATCAGGTGAGGGTACGCATCGGGATTTTCATAAGCGGCGCGCAGAGTTTTGGATGACGCTGCATTGACCTGAAATTGCAGACCGCCCCGTTCCAAATAAGTTTTAATCAGCGCGGCAAGCTCTTTTTTGTGCTCTCTTACGGTGTCGGCGGAAAAGCTGACGTCGATCGGCTGACCGCCGAAGAACTTGTGTTGCGGAAGCTTTGCGGCAGAGAGTGCCAGCGAGGTGGGACGAACGCTTCGTGCGAAATTCGACGAGCCTCCGTTTTTGGCAAAGGGCGTGCTTGCAAGACGTCCTTCGTAGCCGGCACCCCATTCCGAGCCGTAGCGGATATTGCTTTTTAAGGTATGCAGAGAGGGGCAGAAGTAGACGCGATCCTTGCTGTGAGCGCGAATGATTTTTTGCAGAATCTCGGCAACCCGCACCGCATAATCGTCCGCTTCGGAATTTTGTCCGAATTTCGAGCAGGCAAGAAGGTCTTGACGCAGATCTTCAGTACCCTCAAAATTGGCTTTGATGGCGGAATTGATTTCCGAAATCGTATATTTTTTCTTGCGGAATACCAACTGATCAATGGCGCAGATTCCGTCCGACACGTTGACCATTCCCATACATTCGACGGTCACGTTATGATAGGGCGCACCCGAAATACGGTCGCGGTGTTCCTTGATGCAATTTTCGGTCAGAAGTGAAACAAAGGGGTCGGGAATGGTTTCCTCACTATGCTTTGCTATGGCAAGATAGGTCGGCAGAGCGAAATCAAGAAGATACGTCGCCGAGGTCTCGAAGGCTTCGTAGAGTTCTTCAAGAGACGTGATTTTTTCGGGAACGTTGGGGATATTCCAAGGAAGCTCTCGCGTGACGAAAGTACCGCCGTTGAGGGCAGGCTCCAGCGCAGCGGAGACCGAAAAAACACAGCCCCACATACTGTCAACTTCTTCTCCCGCAAGACCGATACCCATACAACTGCTATTGGAAAATTCTTTGGCTTTGTCGGGAGATACCCCTTTTTCAATCAGAGCATTGATACAGGACTGTTCTCCGTAAAAGGTCGGCTGACCCATCGAGAAGAGTTTTTCGTCAATGAGCATTTCCCAAATGTGCTCGGGGGTGTGGTCGGTCATTCTTGCCGCCAGGATGGGTCCCGGGAGCGAGAATTCCTTTTGACATTCGATGA